>NZ_MSJQ01000446.1 GCF_014596515.1 Streptomyces sp. CBMA156 | reverse complement strand
CCTGCTGATCGACTTCGTCGACCACCTGCACCGCAGCTCGATCCTGGAGCTCCAGCGGTGACCGCCCCCGAGCCCACCGGGGCACCCGGATGCCCCGTCGCCCACGGCGGCGGCCGGCCCGGCGGACCGTCCGGCCGGGGACGCGCGGGTCGGTGGCCAGGGTCTGCCAGAGCCGCGCCGGATCGTCGAAGGGCGGCGGCAGCGGCCGGCCCTCGTCCAGGGCGGTCAGCCCGGCGGCGACCCAGTCGAGGCCGTCCAGGCCGGCTGCTGTGCAGGCGCGCCGGGCGGCGAACCGCGCCACCGCACGCTGGGCCCGCGGGCCGGCGTCGTCCAGGGCGTGCAGCAGGAGGGCGTCGAAGTCCAAAAGGCCCCGCACGTGGCCGGCCACCCGTCGCAGGGCCTCGCTCGGCCGCCGTCCGCCCCACTCCCACAGCTCGGCGGCCTCCCGGTTCTCCCGCTCCAGCCGCTCCTGGGCGAGGCGGGCGCGGAGTTCCTCCGCCGCCTGCTCCTCGGGGGTGGGGGGCGGCGGCAGTTTCCGGACCTCGTCGTGCCAGTACCCGGCGGTCTCCGAGGTCTGCCGCAGGACGCGGGCCGGCTCGGGCGGGGCGGGCCAGAACTGGAGCAGGTAGTGCTCCGCGTGCGGCTCGTCGGGCATCCGGGTGTCGTGCCCGCGCCCCTCGTCGATGCCCCGGGCGCAGTAGCGCACCCGGTGGTCGGTCTCGGCGAGGTCCAGGTCCCAGGCGCTGCCGCCGCCCCACTCCGTCAGGACGGTCCGTTCGCCGGACGGACGGAAGGAGACCTCGACCACGTCCTCCCAGTCCGGGCCGGGCGGCGGGGCCTGCTCGTGCACCTCGACGGTGAAGCCGACGCTGCCGGTGTGCAGCCCCGTGGTCAGCCAGAGCGCCCCGGGAACGGCCGCCCCGCAGAGTCCCACGCACTGGCCAGCGAACGCCTTCGCCCAGTCGGGCCCCGGGTCGTCGGGATCGCTCTCCACGTAGATCTGTCCGTAGTGGACCCGGACCTCGCCGTCGACCGGCCTGCGTACCGTCACGTCGCCTCCCCCGCTCCCGCCGCCTCCCTCCCCGGAGGCGGCACGGCCCGATCGTAGGCAGTGCCACCGACAGCGGCGGGGCTGCGCCCCGGGAGGCGGAGGGTGCGGCGCCCGCCGATACTGGGCCTGTCCTCGGGCTCCCGTCGTCCGCCCGGAGGGCGGCGACCTCCTGGAGGAACCATGGAGTACGGTCTCGGCGTGCGGCTCGACCGGCCGTTCGGGCAGGCGGTGGAGGCGGTCACGGCCGCGCTCAAGGAGCAGGGCTTCGGCGTCCTGACCACGATCGACGTCCGGGCGACGCTGCGCGAGAAGATCGGCGCCGAGGTCGAGGACTACCTGATCCTCGGCGCCTGCAACCCCGCCCTCGCCCACCGGGCGCTCCAGGCGGACCGCCGGATCGGGCTGCTGCTGCCGTGCAACGTGGTGGTCAGGGCGGACGGCGACGGCACGGTGGTGGAGGCCGTCGACCCGCAGACCATGGTCACCCTGGCCGGGCCGGGGAACGGGCTGGGCGAGGTCGCGGACGAGGCGGCGCGGCGGCTGACCGCCGCCCTGGACGCACTGCGCGGATGAGGAGCAGACCATGACCGCACCCGTCGTCGCCGGCTTCGACGGCTCGCCCGAGAGCCTCGCCGCCACCGAGTGGGCCGCCCACGAGGCGCGGCGCCGTGCCTGCCCGCTCGACCTGCTCGAAGCCTGGCCCTGGCCGCACCGGGACGTGGTCGGCAGCGAGGAGACGTACCGGCACGCCCTGGACCGGCTGGAGCTCCGGGCACAGGAGCTGCGCCCGCTGGCCGGAGCGGGGCCGGTCACCTCGGCCATCGTGTCGACCGACCCGGCCGAGGCGCTGGAGGCCGCCGGGAACTCGGCCTCGCTGATCGTGCTCGGCTCGCGCGGCCTGGGCGCGGTGCGCGGCTTCCTGGTCGGGTCGGTCAGCCAGGAGGTGCTGCGCCGGGCGGGCTGCCCGGTGGTGCTGGTCAGAGCCGAGCCGGTCGAGTCCGACGGCCCGGTGCTGGTGGGCCTGGACCTGGCCCATCCGATGGACGACGTGCTGGCCTACGCCTTCGACGCCGCCGCCCGGCGCGGGGCGCCGCTGCGGGTGGTGCACGTCTGGTCGCCGCCGGTCGCCAGCGAGTACATGGCGCTCCAGGCCATCGGCGGGTTGGAGGGTGAGCTGTCCGCCGTCGAGCGGAAGCGTTTCGCGGAGCTGCTGGACCCCTGGCGCGAGCGCCGTCCCGAGGTGACGGTGACCGCCGACCTGATCCGCGGCAGCGCGTCCGTCGCCCTGGTGGACGCGGCGGCCGAGGCCCGGCTGCTGGTGGTCGGCCGCCGCATCCGCCGCACCCTGATCGGCGCCCACCTCGGCCCGGTCGCGCACGCCACGATCCACCACGTGCACTGCCCGGTCGCCCTCGTCCCGCACGGCTGACCGCAGCGGCCCGGCGCCGGTGAGCACTCGGGGCCGGCGCCCGGCGTCGCGATCACCGGCTTCCTCCGTTCGGTCCTCGGGTGGTGCGGGGCGTACGGTCCGGTGAGGACCGTGACGGGCGTGACAGCCGGCCCCGTCGGTCCACCGACCGGATCACCCAGGGACCACGGAGGCAGTCACAGTGAAGCGCATCGGCATCATAGGCGTGGGCGAGATCGGCCGGGCCATCGTGACGGGCCTGCGCCACGGGGGCGACACCGCGCCCGAGGTGTACCTCTCCCCCCGGGGTGCCCGGACGGCCGCCGAGCTGGCCGAACGCTACGAGGACGTCCGGGTGTGCGGGGACAACCAGGAGGTGGTGGACCGCTCCGACCTGGTGATCCTCGCCCTGCGCCGGCGGGACTGGCGCGAGGCCGTGGCCGGTCTCCGGGTGCCCGCGGACCGGATCGTGGTCAACGTGATCCCCGGCGTGGGCACCGAGGAGCTGCGCCACGCGCTCGGCACCGACGCGCCGATCACCCACGCCATCCCGCTGCCCCCCGTCCGCGAGCGCGGCTCCGTCACGGTGGTGTACCCCTCGCACCCGGAGGCGGACGCCTTCTTCGAGCGGCTGGGTGGGGCGCTCCCGGTCGCGGACGAGGCCGCGCTCAACATCATGTCCGCCCTGACCTCGACGCTGACCAGCCACTACGCGTTCCTGAGCACGCTCACCGCGTGGGCCGCCGGCCACGGCATCCCCGCCGAGGACGCCGACCGCTTCGTCCGCGGTGTCTTCCAGGGCGTCGGCCGCTCCCTGGGCGACGAGAGCAGCTCGCTGGAGCGCCTCGCCGCCGACCACGAGACCCCGGGCGGGAGCAACGAGCGGATCCGCACCACCTGGTTCGACCAGGCCAACAGCGCGGCGCTGCGCGGGGCCCTCGACGGACTCCTCGCCGACCTCGGAACCGGACCCGAAAGCGACACCGGAACCGAGCCCGAGACCGGCCCCGGGACCGGCCGCCGCTGACCCGGAACACCGGAGCCGTCGACCGCCACCGGCGGCGACGGCTCCGAGATCGGCCTGGTGGAGCCGTATCACGTCCGGCTGACGACCGTTAGCATGACGGGTATGACGCCGATGGTTGGCGTCCGTTCGCACAGATTCCACCGCGGTGTCAAGGAGTTGACGATGAGTCGCGCTTTCCCTCTGTCCCGGACGACCGGTCCCGTATCCGAGGAGGAGCGACGCACCATCCTCGCCGCGCCGGGGTTCGGCAAGTTCTTCACCGACCACATGGCCTCGGCCTCCTGGACGCCTGCCGAGGGCTGGCACGACCGCGGGGTCGGCCCGCTGACGCCGTACTCGATGCACCCGAGCGCCGCCGTGCTGCACTACGCCCAGGAGATCTTCGAGGGGCTGAAGGCGTACCGCCACGCCGACGGCGGCGTCTGGCTGTTCCGCCCGGAGTTCAACGCCCGCCGTTTCGCCCGCTCCGCCGAGCGGCTCGCCCTGCCGGTGCTGTCGGAGGAGGACTTCCTCACCAGCGTCGAGGAGCTGGTCCGCGCGGACGAGGCGTGGGTGCCGGAGTCCGGTGACGAGAAGAGCCTCTACCTGCGGCCGTTCATGTTCGCCTCGGAGGCCTTCCTCGGCGTCCGGCCCGCCGAGCAGGTCGCCTACTCGGTCATCGCCAGCCCGGCCGGCCCGTACTTCGCCGGCGGCGTCACCGGCATCACGCTCTGGGTCAGCAGCAACTACACCCGCGCCGGGCGGGGCGGCACCGGCGCCGCCAAGTGCGGCGGCAACTACGCCTCCAGCCTGGCCGCCCAGCTGGAGTCCAGGAAGCACGGCTGCGACCAGGTGCTGTTCCTGGACGACACCGGCGGCGAGGGCGACCTGGAGGAGTCCGGCACGATGAACCTGTGCCTGGTCACCTCGGCCGGCGAGCTGGTCACCCCCGCCCTCGGCAACATTCTCGACGGGGTGACCAGGGACTCGATCCTGGCCCTGGCCGGGGAGTTCGGGCTGACCTCGGTGGAGCGTCCGGTCACCCTCGCCGAGCTGCGGGCCGGCGCCGCCGACGGCACGGTCACCGAGGTCTTCGCCGCGGGGACGGCCGCGGTGGTCACCCCGATCGTCGGGTTCAAGGGCGAGGGCTACGAGTTCACCGTCGGCAACGGCACGCCCGGCAAGCAGACCCTCGCGATCCGCGAGCACATGCTGGACATCCAGTACGGGCGCGCCGAGGACGTCCACGGCTGGATGCGCCGGGTGGTCTGACCGCCCCGGGGGCGGCCCCGCGGGGCCGCCCCGTCGCGCCCCTGGTCAGGGCTCGATGCCCCGTCGCGCGAGATCGGCCGCGATGCCGTCCAGGACACCGGCGAGACCCGAGGCGAACAGGGCGTCAAGGTCCCAGGGGTCGGCGCCCGCGCGCATCGCGCGGGCGAGCCGCGGGTAGGCCCCGGGTTCGTACAGCGGGTCCTGGGCACGGTCCGCCGCCTTCACCTCCCGCGGCCCGGCCGTCTTCGACTGCCGGGCCGCCTCAGCGTCGCTGACGAGGGTCACCGCCACGCCTTGCACGTACGAGGCGAACATGAACATGTACCGGAAGGCGTCGGCCGGTTCGAGGTCGAGCCCGTCGAACGAGGCGAAGGCGCTCTCGCTGTCCGCCGCGAGCGCCGGGCTGAAGTACGCGCGGGTCGTCACCATGACCCTCGGCAGGATCCACGGGTGGCGGTGGTACAGCTCCCAGTCCCGGTGCGCGGCCCGTTCGAGGCCGTGCCGCCAGTTCCGCGCCGGTGAGCCGGGCAGCGGCACGTCGGCCATCGCGGCCTCCACCATCAGGGTCACCAGGTCGTCCTTGGACGCCACGTGCCGGTACAGGGACATCGTGCCGGTGCCGAGTTCCGTGGCGACCCGGCGCATCGACAGCGCGTCCAGCCCCTCCGTGTCCGCGACGACGATCCCGGCCCGCACGATGCGCTCGACCGTGAGGTGCGTTGCGCCGTCGTCGCTCCCCTGCGCCTCGGCCGGGCCCTCCACCCTGCGCGCCCGGTAGGCCCTCGCCTGGCACGCGCGGGAGCAGTAGAGCCTGGGCCGCCCCCGGTCCGCGGGCTCCAGCGTCCTTCCGCAGGACGCGCATGACACGCAGGACGCGCCTGTCGGCTGCACGGACATCGGTGAACTCCTTTTCGTCACACTCCAGGCGTGTGTCGAAATCCTAGCCCGTCGGCGCGCGTGCGTGCGCGATTCAGGGCGAATTAGCAGGTCAAAAATGCCGTTGTGCCACCCGAGCCCGCGTGCGTAACCTACCCGTGTCGTTGCGTACAAAGTACGCACCCGGGGGTGGTCACATCCGCCCCGACCAACACGGCTCAGGAGAGGGAATGGCTGGAGAAGAGACACGGGCCGGATCCAGGGAGTGGGTCGGCCTCGCCGTCCTGGTGCTGCCCTGCGTCCTGGCGTCCATGGACATGGCCGTCATGTTCATCACGCTTCCGTCCCTGGCGGCCGACCTCGGCCCGAGCAGTTCCGAGCAGCTGTGGATCATGGACGCCTACGGCTTCCTCCTCGCCGGCCTGCTCATCACGATGGGCACGCTCGGTGACCGCTTCGGGCGCCGGCGGGTGCTGCTCACGGGCGCCGCGGCCTTCGGCGTCGCCTCGGTCCTGGCGGCCTACGCGAGCAGCCCCGGAACACTCATCGCGGCCCGCGTGCTCCTGGGCATCGCAGGCGCCACGCTGGCACCGTCCACCCTCTCCCTGATCCGGAGCATGTTCCACGACACCGCACAGCGGGCCACCGCGGTCGGCATCTGGACGACGGGCTTCGCGGGCGGCGCCGTACTCGGCCCGATCATCGGCGGCCTGCTCCTGGAGCACTTCTGGTGGGGATCGGTCTTCCTGGTCAACGTGCCGGTGATGGTCCTGCTGCTGATCCTCGGCCCGCTGCTGCTCGCCGAGGACCGTGATCCCGAGCCCGGCCGTTTCGACCTGCTCGGCGCCGCCATGTCCCTGGTGGCCGTGCTCGGCGTCATCTACGGCGTCAAGGCCACCGCGGAGCACGGCTTCGGGCTGATCCCCCTGACGTGCTGCGCCGTCGGACTCGCCGTGGGAGCGGCGTTCCTGCGCCGCCAGCACAGGTCCGCGAACCCGATGCTCGACATGGCACTGTTCCGCACCCGCCGGTTCACCGTCCCCCTGCTCATCGACGCGCTGGCGACGTTCGGGCTGGTCGGTTTCAGCCTGTTCAACTGGCAGTTCATGCAACTCGTCCTGGGCATGGGTCCGTTGGAGTCGGCGCTCTGGTCCCTGCCGACCTTCCTGGTGATGCCCGTGGGCATCGCGCTGGCCACCGCGCTCGCGCCGCGCGTCGGCAAGCACAACGCGGTCGCCGGCGGGCTGCTGGTGGCCACCGCCGGCTACGTCATGCTGACTCTGCTCCGGGCCGACTCCGGAATCGTCCACCTCGTCAGCGGCATGACCGTCGTCTCGATCGGCATCGGCGCCGTCTCCGCGGTCGTCACCGAGGTGATCCTGTCCGCCGCACCACCGGAGCGGGCCGGGGCGGCCTCCGCCACGGCCGAGACCTCCGCCGAGTTCGGCGGGGCGCTGGGCATCGCGCTCCTGGGCAGCATCGGCACCGCCGTCTACCGTTCGGACCTGGTGGACAAGGCTCCTGACGCCCTCACCTCCGAGCAGCTGGAGGCGGCGAGGAGCACCCTCGGCGGCGCCGTCGAGACCGCCGCCACCCTCCCGGGCGGCACGGCCGACTCCCTGCGGCAGGTGGCCTTCGACGCCTTCGCCCGGGAGGCCAGGATCGCCGCGGTGGTCAGCGCCGTCCTGATGGCGGGCGCGGCGGTCCTGATCGCCACCCTGCTCCGCGGCACGGGCACCCGGCCCGGCCCCGAGGCCCCCCGATCCGCGGCGGAGCGGGACGGCGGGAACCCTGCAAGCGACCGGCGTTCCCGGGCAGCTTCGTCCTGACCGACGCTCAGGCCGGGATCGGCCCCGGACCGACGTGCCCGGACGGCAGGTCGGTCCCCTCGGGGACGACGACCTCGCGCTTGAGGATCTTCCCGGTCGGCCCCTTGGGCAGTACGTCGGCCGTCCAGACCAGCCGCGGGTACTTGTACGGGGCCACCCGCTCCCGGACGAAGTCGCGGATCTCCTCGGGGGTGGCCGTCGCGCCCGCGCGCAGCACGACGGCGGCGGCCACCTCCTGGCCCCGGGTGGGGTGGGGGACACCGATCACCGTGGCCTCGGCCACGGCCGGGTGCTCGTACAGCACGTCCTCCACCTCCCTCGGGTAGACGTTGAAGCCGCCGCGGATGATGACGTCCTTGCGGCGGTCCACGATGCGGAAGTCGCCGCGCTCGTCGCGGGTGCCGAGGTCGCCGGTGTGCAGCCAGCCGTCCCGGACGGTCTGCTCGGTGGTGTCCGGCCGGCGCCAGTAGCCCTTCATCACGTTGTGGCCCTTGATCACCACCTCGCCGACGGTGCCGTCCGGCACCTCCGTGCCGGACTCGTCGACGATGCGCATCCGCACCCCCTCGATCGGGACGCCGATGGTGCCGGCGACCCGCTCCCGGTCGCTGCGGTTGATGCAGGCCAGTGGCGAGGACTCGGACAGCCCGTAGCCCTCCAGCACGACGCAGCCGAAGTTCGCCTCGAAGCCGCGCAGCACCTCCGGCGGCGTCGGCGCGCCGCCGCACAGGCCCACCCGCAGCGAGGAGACGTCGTACTCGACGCGCCGCGGGTGGTTGAGCATCAGGGTGTACATGGTCGGGACCCCGAGGAAGACGCTCACCCCGTCGCGCTGGATCACCGCGAGCGCGGCGAGCGGGTCGAAGCGCGGCACCAGGGTCAGGCAGGCCCCGACGGAGACCGCGCAGTTGAGGCCGATCACCTGGCCGAAGGAGTGGAACAACGGCAGTCCGCCGAAGATCACGTCCCGCTCGGCCAGGCCCAGCACCCGCGCACCGGCCCGGACGTTGGACACGATGTTGCGGTGGGTCAGCTCGGCGCCCTTGGGCGCCCCGGTGGTGCCGGAGGTGTAGAGGATGACCGCGGTGTCCGCTCCGCCGCGTCCCGCGGTCCGCGGCGGGCCGGCCGGCTGGTCGGCGAGCGCCGCGGCGAGGGCGGCCGGCTCGAC
>NZ_MSJQ01000445.1 GCF_014596515.1 Streptomyces sp. CBMA156 | reverse complement strand
GCGAGGGCGGCCGGGTCGGGCTCGCCCCCGGGGGTGCGGACGATGCCGTCCAGGAGGTGCAGCTCGGCGCTCGGGTCGGCGTCCAGCAGCACGGCGGCGGCCCGGCGGCGCAGGGCCTCGGGATCGCCGTCGGCGGCGGGCACCAGGTAGGCGAGCAGGCCGGGACGGCCGCTGTCGCGGTGGAGGGGCAGCAGCGCGCAGTCGGCGATCTCGGGATGGAGCAGCAGCCGGGCTTCCAGGGCGCGCAGCCGGCCGTGGTCGGGACCGGTGGGGCTCATGAGGTTCGGCACCTTTCGGATCGGTGCAGGGGCGCGGGAGAGGGCCGCCCCGGGGCAGGGAGGTGGGAGCGGAGGGGTGTCGCGTACGGCGCGGGGGTACCGCGAAGTGGTGCGGGCCGTTCGGTGACTCGGGCGGTGGCTCGGTCGGTGACTTGTTCGGTGACTCGTTCGGAACGGGGGCGGCCGGACGCGGTGGCGTTCGGTGCCGGGCCGTTCAGTCGGACGCGGTGGCGTTCGGCGCCGGGTCGCCCGGGGAGCGGCGGGTCCGGGCGATCAGCACCAGGAAGGCGAGCGCCAGCACGATCGGGACGGCGTGCGAGACGCCGACCACGGTGAGCGGGCTGAGCAGCGCCAGCAGCGATCCGCTCAGCAGCATCCCGGTGCCCATGCCGACGTTCTCGGCGGAGGTGAGGATCCCGAAGGCCTGGCCGCGCCGGTCGTCGGTGAGGGCCTGGATGCGGGTGGTGTACGAGATCTCGGTGAAGCCGTCGCCGAGTCCGGCGCAGATCGCGACCAGCAGGAAGAGCGGCAGCGGGAGGTCGGTGAAGACCAGGATGAAGGAGGCGGACATCAGGATGGTGCCCAGCGCGAAGCCGCGTTCGCCGGGCTCGATGCCCCGGCGCAGCATGAGCCGGGTGACGAGCTGCTGGGCGCTCAGGTTGCCGATCGCCCAGGTGGCCCAGAAGGTGCCGAGCAGGGCGGCCGGGTTGCCGGGGGAGGACTCGTTGGCGAAGACCGGCAGGCTGATGTTGTGGGCGGCCGAGCCGAAGGCGTCCAGCAGCCTGATTCCGGCCATGGCGCCGACCACGGGCGCGGCCCGCAGGACGACCAGGGCCTGCCACCGTTGTCCGAACCGTTTCGGCGCGGCCGCGGGCCCGTCCGGCTTGGCCGTGGATCCGTCCGGTTCCGCGTCCTGGACGGGCGCGGCCCGGGTGGGCAGGGGCAGCCGGATCACCAGCGCCGCGTACAGCACGAAGCTGGTCGCGTCGATGAGCAGCGCCGCGCGGAACCCGGACCAGGCCACCACCACGCCGGCGGAGGCGAAGCCCATCACCATCGCGGTCGAACGGCAGGTCGCCATCAGGCTGTTGGCGTGGGCCCGGCGTCCGGAGCCGACCATCTCGGGGATGCTGGTCCGCAGCGCGACGGCGTTCACCGCGGCCGCGCCGCCGAGGACCAGGGCGAGCGGGTAGAGCACCGGGATGCGCGCCGACGCGGGGGCGAGGGCCACCACGACCAGCGCCACCGCCTGGGCCAGGGAGCACGTCGTCATGAGCCGCCGGCGCTCCAGCCGGGACACCAGGCGCCCGGCGACCAGCCCACCGCTGAATCCGCCGGTCAGCCGCAGGACCAGGAACCCGGCGGTGCCGAGCGCGTTCCCCGAGGCCTCGTAGGCGAACAGGCTCAGGGCGACCATGTTGAGCTGGCTCCCGTAGGTGGACAGGGCATCGCCCGCCGCCAGCCGGTAGAACACCCGGGGGAGCTTGTTCTCGACCCGGTGCGGTGCTTCAACTGCGGTGTCCGGCACCGTCAATCCCCTCGGCACGCTGTCATGGCAGTTCCGTGTGATATTGCGCCGAAATGTAGAGGGGGAGTGGAGGGGAGATCAATGCCGAGATCGCTTACTGTCCGAAAGGCCACCGTCCGGCCGACTCGCTGTCATGTTTCACGCCAACCTGGCCGATTGGCGGCCCAGGACGGGGCGACGTGTGAGAGGCGCCGTCAGGCCGTCCCGGTGCGGGCCGGCGGGATCGCGTAGGTCAGCGTGGCGGTGGCCACCAAGGCCTCGTCGGCGTCCAGCAGTTCGGCCAGCACCACGCACAGCCGGCGCCCGAACTTGGCCGTCCTGGCGTGCACCCGCAGCGTTCCCGGCCGCGGCCGGCTGAGGAAGCTGATCTGAAGGGAACTGGTCAGCGCCATCAGGGTGGGCCCGAGCCGGGAGTTGATCAGGAGGAACGCGGCCAGGTCGCACAGGCCGGCCTGCTCCGGGCCCGAGACAGTGCCGCCCGGACGGGTGCGCAGGAGGTCGCCGTCCACCGCCATGGTCAGGGTGCGGCCGTCCACCTCCACGACCCGGCAGGCGGTGTAGTCGGGGAACTGACCGATGATCAGGTCATTGAGCTGATCGGGGCCCAGCAGGACGTCGACGGTGGCGACCGCCGTGTTCGAGTCGGTGGTCATGGGCCTCAGCGTAACGGTCGGTCCGGCGGTGCGCCGGGCGCGGTCCAGGCCTGGATCCGGCCAGCTTCGATTTCCCTGGTCAGCCGTCAAGATCCGTTACCGGAAGGATAACTGCGCATGTCCGGAGGATGTCGGAAAGATCATCATCGGGCGGCCGGAAGCGTTCGATGGCCGAATCGGGGCGGCATGATTCGCCAGGGACCTTGTTCCTTGCAAAAACCAGCCCCTACGCTCCGAGGAAGTTCGCGGAGTGCTGGACTCCGCAGGCCGCCGGGGGCGGCGTCCCATTCTTGTGGTCGTCACGGAGGGCCTCGGCGGAGCGGCCCCCGGTCGTTCACGTTTCTATCGATTCCTGCTTCGGAAACGGGGTGTTGCGTCATGGGGATTTCCATCCTGGACGACGAGGCGGTGGTGGTCCGTACTCCCGGCGAGTTCCTGGCGATGCCGGAGGAGTACCGGGAGATCGCGATCCGCGGCATGGTCGTCAACACCGAGGGGGAACTCTCCGGCGGGGACGACTACGTGCAGGTCTTCCTGCCACTGGCTCCCGACGCCGAGGAGCGGCAGGTGTGCGCCGAGCGCGCCGCCGAGGAGTACGACCACTACAAGATCGGAAAGCGGGTCCTCGCCGAGATCGGCGTGGACACCACCTACATGGAGTCGCAGACCCTGGCCGAGCGGAACCTGTTCCGCGCCCAGGAGTTCCACAACTGCACCACCTGGGCCGAGCGCGGAATCTTCTCCTACATCGGAGAGGAGACCGCCATGGTGATGATCTCCGAATTCGCGCAGAGCAGTTACCGGCCCTGGGCGGACGCGGTGCGCACGATCATTCTCGACGAGAAGGTGCACATCGCCCACGGCGCCCGGGTCTGCCGCAACCTCGCCGCCACCGACGACGGCCGCGAGCAGCTCCAGGAGGCCCTGGACCGGCTGTGGCCGACCTTCGTCCGGATCTTCGGCAGCCCGCGCTCCGAACGCGCCAAGCTGGCCGTCCGCTTCGGGCTGCGCCAGACCACCAACGGCGAGGCCTGCGATCTGTGGCGCGAGAAGGTCACACCGCGCATCAAGAACCTGGGCCTGCGCCTCCCGGAGTAGCGGGAGCAGCAGCACGCCGATCCCGCGACTCCCGAGGAGCCCACCGCCATGGCAACACCCGTCACCATAGAACAGCGCCCGCTGAGCCGGCGCGAGGCCAAGGCCCGCACCGCCGAACTCATCGCGGACCGGCCCGACCTGGCCGAACGCCTGCACCGGCTGCGCCGGCTGGGGCGCGAGGTCCGCTCCTGCGAGGTGCACCTCACCAACACCTGCAACATCCGCTGCAAGGGCTGCTGGTACTTCGAGGGCGGCTTCGACACGGCCGTCAAGGAACTGTCGGACCTCGACCGGATCCGGGCCTTCGCCCGCAAGCTGGCCGACGACGGCGTCAACCAGGCGACCCTGATCGGCGGCGAGCCGACCCTCGTCCCGCGCCGGGTCGAGGCCTTCGTCGAACAGCTGCCGCACATCACCATCTCCACCAACGGCCTGCGCCCGATGCCCAAGCAGGGCTTCGAGAAGATCGCCATCGCGGTCAGCATCTTCGGCGGCGGCACGCTCGACGACGACCTGCGCGCGATCCGGGTCAACGGTTCCAAGTTCACCGGCCTGTTCGACACCGCGCTCTCGCACTACAAGGACGACCAGCGGGTGCTGTTCATCTACGCGCTCGCCGAGGCCGGGGTCCAGCACATCGAGCCCACCGTGCGGAAGATCGCCGAGAACGGCAACATCGTCACCTTCAACTTCTACAGCGAGCACGGCACCGAGACCCCGCTGAAGATCGCCAACGAGCAGCGGGTGCTGGACGAGGCGCTGCGGGTCAAGGAGCTGTACCCGGAGACGGTGGTGAGCCACCCGTACTTCATCCGGACCCTGGTGACCGGCCGGACGCACTGGGGCGGCCGGTTCGGCTACGACGTCTGCCCAAGCCTCAGCGTCGACGCCCCCGAACACGAGGACCGCGTCGCCAACGGCAACCCGGTGATCCCCGGCTTCAACGTCTGGGGCGCCGACTACGAGTCGCTCCAGTTCTGCTGCACCTCGGGCGACTGCGGCGGCTGCCGCGACAGCCAGGCGGTCTACAGCTGGCTGGTGGTCAGTGCCAACCGCTTCCTGGACGACGCCGCCCGGCTGGAGCAGTGGCTGGACATCGCCGAGAGCTACTGGCGGCAGTGGCACTGGGCGCCGTACCACGCCGCCAAGGCCGGCACCACGGCCTGAGCCCGACGGCCCGGAGCCCGCCGGCCCCGAGGCCGTCCGCAGACCGCACCTGACGCACCGCCCCTGATGCAGCGCCGCCCCGCGCGGTGGAGGAGAGTCATGCCCGATACACTGGACCGCACCGCCATCGAGAACTTCGTCGTCGACGCCCTGGTGGACCTCGGCGTCGAACGCGAGGGCATCGTCGACGACGCCGCCTTGGACGAGCTGGAGATCGACTCGCTCGACATGGTCGAACTCAGCCAGTCCATCCGCAAGCAGCTCGGCATCCCGGTGAAGCCGAAGGACTTCGACCAGCTCTACACCGTCGGCGAGGTGCTCGCCCTGTGCCGCCGCAAGGCCGGGCTGGAGTGAGGCCCAGGGCCGTCGTCACGGGCCTGGGCGCGGTGACCCCGCTGGGCGTGGGCGCCGAGGCGCTGCACCGGCGGGCGGTGGCCGGCGAGAGCGGGCTCGCCGACGGGCTCGGGCTGTGCCGGGACTTCCGGCCGGCCGACCACCTGTCGCGCCAGCAGGTCCGCCGCACCGACCGCTTCACCCAGCTCGCGCTGGTGGCCGCCGCCGAGGCCCTGGCCCAGGCGGGGTGGACGGACGGCCCGGCACCCTACCCCGCCGAGCGGATCGCCTGCGTGGTGGGTTGCGCGCTCGGCGGGACGGCGAGCTTCGAGAGCCAGGCCGAGGTGCTGCGGGAACAGGGCGGGGAGTTCGTCTCCCCGCTCATGGTGCCCGCGATGATGGCCAACGCCGCGGCCTCGCAGATCGCCCAGCAGTACGGCTTCCGGGGCGAGGCGCTCTGCCTGGCCTCGGCGTGCAGCAGCGCGACCCAGGCGATCGGCACCGCGCTGCTGCTGCTCGCGGCCGGCGCGGCCGACGCGGTGGTGGTCGGCGGCGCCGAGGCCTCCACCTCCGCACTGGTGCGGGCGGCCTTCAGGACGGCGGGGGCGCTCTCCGAGAGCGGCCGGTCGGTGCCCTTCGACCGCGACCGCGACGGCCTGCTGATCGGCGAGGGCGCCGGGATCCTGGTCCTGGAGACGGAGGCCGGCGCCGCCGCCAGGGGCGCCACCGTGCTCGGCGAGGTGCTCGGCTACGGCGCCACCTGCGACGCCCACCACCTCACCGCCCCCCACCCGAGCGGCGAACCCGCCGCCCGGGCCGTCACCCTGGCGCTCGAAGCGGCCGGGGTCACCCCGGGGCAGCTCGGCTACCTCAACGCGCACGGCACCGGCACCGTCCTCAACGACCGGTCGGAGTGCGAGGCGCTGCGGCTGGCCCTCGGACCGGTCCTGGAGGAGGTCCCGCTGTCCTCCACCAAGTCCTGCACCGGCCACCTCTTCGGCGCGGCCGGCGCGGTGGAGGCCATCGCCACGGTGCAGGCGCTGCGCCACGCCACCGCGCCGCCCACCGTCGGGCTGCGCGAGCCGGACGAGAAGCTCGGCCGGCTGAACCTGATCCGCGGCGCCACCCCGCTCGCCCCCGCCACCCTCCCAGGCGGCCGCCGGGTCGGGCTCTCCACTTCCTTCGGGTTCGGCGGGCACAACGCGGCCCTGGTGCTGGCGGCGGCCGCGGCTCCCGAAACGGACTCCGGTACGAGTCCCGGTACGACGAAAGGCCAGGAGTGATGCTCGGCTTCCACGGACGCCGCTATCTGATCACCGGGGTGCTCAACGAGGACTCCATCGCCTGGCACACCGCCAGGGCGCTCCAGGAGGCGGGCGCCGAGGTACTGCTGACCGGCTTCGGCCGGGCCCGGCGGATCACCGAGAAGGCGGCGGGCGTGCTGCCCGGGCCGGCCGAGGTGCTGGAGCTGGACGTCACCAGGCCCGAGGACTTCGCCCGGCTGGTCAAGGAACTGGAACAGCGCTGGGGCGGGGTCGACGGCGTGCTGCACGCGGTCGCCGCCGCCCCGCAGACCGCGCTGAGCGGCCACTTCCTCACCACCCCGCCGGAGGCCGCCGGAACCGCCCTGCACACCGCCGCCGTCTCGCTGCACTCGCTGGCCACCGCGCTGGCCCCGCTGCTGAGCGCGGACGGGCGGCGCGGCAGCGTCGTCGGACTGGACTTCGACGCCACCGGCGCCTGGGCCGGCTACGACTGGATGGGCGTCAGCAAGGCGGCCCTCGGCGCGGTCTGCCGGTACCTGGCGATGTACCTCGGCCCGTCCGGCATCCGGGTCAACCTGGTGGCGGCCGGCCCCGTGGAGACCGTCGCCGGTCAGGCGATCAGCACCTTCGACCGGATCGCCGACCGCTGGCAGGCCGAGGCCCCGCTCGGCTGGGACCGCACCGACCCCGCGGTGGTGGTCGGCCCCGTGCTGTTCCTGCTCTCCGACCTGGCGGTGACCGTCAGCGGGGAGATCCTGCACGCCGACGGCGGGATGCACGCCGTCCGGATGGGCACCGGCCCGGCCTTCGCCGAAGGGGGCCCGGCATGACGGCGGCCATCGTCGGCGTGGGCGCTGCCCTGCCCGAACGCGTCGTCCCCAACGAGTACTTCGAGCGGATCGGCGCCTCCCCGGAGTGGATCGTCAAGCGGACCGGCATCCAGGAGCGCCGCTTCCTGCCGCCGGAGGGCCGGCTCGCCGACCTCGTGGTGGCCGCCGCCGGGCAGGCGCTGCGCGCTTCGGGGCGCTCCGCCGCGAGCATCCGGCACGTGGTGGTCGCCACCATCACACCGGACCGGGTCACACCCGGGGTGTCGGTGGAGGTCGCCGCCAGGCTCGGCATGCCGCAGGCCGCCGCCTTCGACCTGCACGCGGCCTGCGCCGGCTTCGTCTACGGGCTGGACCACGCCGCCGCGCTGATCGAGACCGGCCGGGCCGGGGCGGTCCTGGTCTGCGGCGCCGACGCGCTGACCAGAATCACCGACCACGAGGACCGCGGCACCGCCGTGCTGCTGGCCGACGGCGCCGGCGCCGCGGTGGTCGCCGACGTGCCCGGCGCGCCGGAGCCGTGCTTCTCGCTGGGCAGCGACGGCGAGCAGATCCCGCTGCTCTACGCGAACCGGGACGACCGCAAGCTGCGGATGGACGGCCGGGAGGTGTTCGACCACGCGGTGGAGAAGATGTCCGACGCCACCCGCGAGGTGCTCGCCCGGCGCGGCCTGACCTGCGAGGACCTCGACCTGTTCGTCGCCCACCAGGCCAACGCCCGGATCGTCCGGGCGGTCGGCAAGGAGGTGGGGCTGCCGCCGGAGCGGCTGTACCTGAACGTCCACCGGGTCGCCAACACCTCCGCCGCCTCGATCCCGCTGGGTCTGACCCACGCCCGCGAGGAGGGCCTGCTGGACGGCCCGAAGCTGCTCGGGCTCGCCGCGTTCGGCGCGGGCATCACCTGGGGCGCCGGGGTGATCGGCTGGCGGCCGGGCGCCGGGGCCGGACCGGCGGAGGAGCGGTGAGGACCGCCCGGTTCCCGGTGATCGCCGAGATCGCCGCGCCGGACGGCGCCGGGATCACCGTACGGGCGCTGGCCAGGCCCGAGCGGGCCGCCCCGGTGGTGATCGTCCTGCCGGCGATGGGGACGGCCGCCCGGCACTACACCCCGCTGGTCCGCGCGCTGCACGCGGCCGGCCTCAGCGTGGCCACCTGTGACCTGCGCGGCCACGGCGAGAGCCGGCCGGTGCCCGGGCGCGGGGTCTCCTTCGGCTTCCGCGAGCTGGTCGAGCACGACTTCGGGGCGGTGCTCGACGCGGTGGCCGGGGCCTTCCCCGGCGCGCCGCGCCTGCTGCTCGGGCACAGCCTCGGCGGGCAGCTGGGCCTGGTGCACTGCGGGGTGTTCCGGCCCCGGATCGCCGGGGTGGTGCTGGTGGCCAGCGGGTCGGCCTGGTACCGGACGTTCGGGGTGCGGGCGGGCCTGCGGCGGCTGGCGCTGAGCCAGTTCTCGGTGGTGGCCTCGGCGGCGGTCGGCCACTGGCCGGGCGAGCGGTTCGGCTTCGGCGGCCGCGAGGCGCCCCGGCTGATGCGGGACTGGGCGCGGCAGATGCGCACCGGCCGCTACCGGGTGCGCGGCGCGGCCACCGACTACGAACGGGCGCTGGCCGAGGTGGACCTGCCGGTGCTGGCGGTGGACGTGCAGGGCGACGAGCTCGCGCCGCCGCGCGCCGTCGACCACCTGTGCGCCAAGCTGTCCTCGGCGCGAGTGGAACGCTGGAGCTACACCGCCGAGCAGGCGGACGGCCGCCCGCTGGACCACTTCCGCTGGATCCGGCACAACCGCGGGCTGGTGGCGCGGATCGCCCCGTGGCTGCTCGCCACAGGCACAGACACAGCCACAGCCACGGCCGCGGGCGACGCCACGGCCGCCGGGGCAGGGGCGGACACCGCTCCGTACGGCGGCTTCCGCCCGACCGCATAGGGACCCGACCGTTCAGGGACCAGACCGAGGAGCGCCCGCATGTCCGTCGTCCCCGCCCCGCCCGGCAGCAGCACCGACCTGCCGTACGGCGTCCCCGACCTGCTCGCCGCGACGGCCGCGCGGTGCCCGGAGCGCCCCGCCCTCCGGCTCGACGAGGAGGTGCTGACCTTCGCCGGCCTGGACGCCCGCAGCGCCCGGGCCGCGCACTGGCTGGCCGCCCTCGGCGTCGCGCCCGGCGACCGGGTGGCCCTGCTGCTGCCCAACGTGCCGGACTTCGCGGTGCTGTACTACGGCATCCTGCGGGCCGGGGCCGTGGTGGTGCCGATGAACCCGCTGCTGAAGGCCCGCGAGATCGAGCACTGCCTCGCCGACGCCGAGGCCGCCGTGCTGCTCGCCTGGCACGCGGGCGCCGAGCAGGCG
>NZ_MSJQ01000444.1 GCF_014596515.1 Streptomyces sp. CBMA156 | reverse complement strand
GCTCGCCCGAACTGGTCACCGCCCTGCTGGCGGTGGTGAAGACCGGCGCGGCCTACCTGCCGATGGACGGCCGGCACCCGGCCGCCAGGCTCGGCGCGGTGGCCGCGCAGGCGGGCGCGTCCGTCGTGCTGGTCGACGCGCCGAACGCCGGCCGGGGCCTGGCCGACGCCGCCCTGTTCGGCCCCGCCGAGGTGCTCCGTCTGGAGCCCGACCCGGCGGACGCGGACTCCCCCGGCCCGGACTCCCCCGGCTCGGACTCCCCCGGCTCGGACTCCCCCGACGAGCCCTTCCCCATCGTGCCCGTGCGCCCGGAGAACCTGATGTACGTCATCTACACCTCGGGGTCCACCGGTGTGCCGAAGGGCGTCGCGGTGACGTACGGCAGCGTCGTGGCGTTCTGCCTCGACGAGTGCTGGACCCCCGAGACCCTGGAGCGGGTGCTGGTGCAGGCCAACCACGCCTTCGACGCCTCCACCTACGAGATCTGGACGACGCTGCTGCACGGCGGGCGGCTGGTGCTGGTGCCCCCGGGCGACATCGACACGGTCGAGCGCGGCCGGCTGATCGCGGCCCAGCAGGTGACCAGCGTGCACGCCACGGCGGGCCACTTCCGGGTGCTCGCCGAGCAGGCCGCGCACATCTTCGGCGGGGTGCGCGAGGTGTCCACCGGCGGCGACGTGGTCTCCGCGAACGCGGTGCGCACGCTGCTGCGCTCCCACCCCGGCCTGGTGGTGCGCACCACCTACGGCCCGACCGAGTCCACCGCGTTCGCCACCCAACTGCCCTTCACCGACCCGGAGTCGGTGCCCGACGCGGTGCCGCTGGGCCGGCCGATGGACAACACCAGGGCGTTCGTCCTGGACGCGTTCCTGCGGCCGGTGCCGGTCGGCATGACGGGCGAGCTCTACCTGGCCGGGGCCGGGCTGGCCCGCGGCTACCTCGGCCGCGCCGCGCTCACCGCGGAGCGCTTCGTCGCCTGCCCCTTCCCCGCCGAGGGCGAGCCCGAGGGCGCCCGGATGTACCGCACCGGCGACCTGGCGCAGTGGACCGGGGACGGGCAGCTGCTCTTTCTCGGCCGGGCCGACGAGCAGCTCAAGATCCGCGGGTTCCGCATCGAGCCCGCCGAGATCGAGGCCGTGCTCGCCGCGCACCCCGGCGTCGCCCAGGCGCTGGTGATCGCGGTCGAGGACGGCGGCGGCCACAAGCGGCTGGCCGGGTACGCCGTACCGGCCGACGCCCAGGCCCCGCCCGACCCGCGGGCGCTGGAGGAGCACCTCGCCGGGAAGCTGCCCGACTACATGGTCCCGGCCTCGGTGACCGTGCTCGACGCGCTGCCGGTGACGGTGAACGGCAAGGTCGACCGGGCCGCCCTGCCGCTGCCCGACTTCTCCGGCCGGGCGGCCGGGCGCGCCGCCGCCACCGACACCGAGGAGACGCTGTGCCGGCTCTTCGCCGAGGTGCTGAGCCTGGAACGGGTGGGGGCGGAGGACTCCTTCTTCGCCCTCGGCGGCGACTCGATCACCTCGATGCTGATGGCCGGGCGGGCCCGCAAGGCCGGTCTGGCGCTCACCCCGCGCCAGATCTTCGAGCTGCGCACGCCCGCCCGGCTGGCGCGGGTGGCCGAGCCGGTCGGCGACGCCCGGGAGGAGCGCACCGAGGACGTCCCCGGCGGCCCCGTCCCGCTGACCCCGGTGATGCACGAGATCGCGGCGCGCACCGGCTCGGTGGCACGCGCGGGCAGCCAGGCGATGGTGCTGAGCGCGCCGCCGGGCCTGACCACCGACCGGCTGGCCGCCGTGCTCCGGGTGGTCCTCGACCGGCACGACGTGCTGCGGGCCCGGCTGGAGGAGGACGGGGCGGACGGGCGGCTGGTGATCCCCGGGCCCGACGCGTCCTCGGCACTGCCCGCGACGGACCTGGTGACCCGGGTGGAGGCGGCCGGCCTCGACGAGGAACGGCTGGAGGAGCTGCTGGACGAGCAGGCCGCCGCCGCGGAGGCCGCGCTCGCGCCGCACGACGGCGTGATGCTGCGGGCCGTGCTCGTCGACCGCGGCGCCGGGCACGGCGCCCTGGTGCTGCTGGTCGCCCACCACCTGGTGATCGACGGCGTCTCCTGGCGGGTGCTGATGCCCGACCTGGCGCACGCGGACGCGGCCCTGGAGGCCGGCGGCCCCGACGCGGCGCGCGAGGCCGTCGCCGCCGAACCGACCTCGTTCCGCCGCTGGGCCACCGCCCTGGCGGAGCGGGCCAGGGCGCAGCGGACGGTGGACGAGCTGCCGCTCTGGCGGCGGATGCTCGACCGGGCCGAGCCGCCGCTCGCCGGCCGGCCGCTGGATCCGCGCACGGACACCGTGGGGGGCGGCCTGTCCCGGGCGGAGCTGACCGTCCCGGCGCCGACCGCGGGCGCGCTGCTGGCGGCGCTGCCCGAGGCGTACCACGCGGGCGTGGACGACGTGCTGCTGTCCGGGCTCACCGCGGCGCTGGACGAGTGGCTGCGGGCGCGCGGGCGGCCGGTCCCGGACGGCTTCCTGATCGACCGGGAGGCGCACGGCCGGGTGCCGCTGGACGAGTCCATGGACCTGACCCGGACCGTGGGCTGGTTCACCGCCGTCCACCCGGTGTGGCTGGAGACCGGGCCGGTCGACCCGGCCGAGGTGCGGGCGGGCGGCGAGGACGCGGCGCGGCTGATCAAGCGGGTCAAGGAGCAGCTGCGGCAGCGGCCCGGTGACGGTCTGGGCTTCGGCCTGCTCCGGTACCTGAACCCGGCGACGTCCGCGGTGCTGGAGCCCCTCGCGGCGCCGCAGATCGGGTTCAACTACCTGGGCCGGTTCGGTGGTTCGGGACCGGATGCGGACGCCGGGGGCGGCGGCGGGCCGGTGCCGGCGGGGGCCGGGCGCGGTGGTGCGCGGCCGTGGACGCCGGCGGCCGGGCACGGGTCGCCCGAGGGCGGTGTCGACGCCTCGATGCCGCTGCGGCACGTGCTGGAGATCAACGGTGCGGCGCGGGACCTGCCGGAGGGCCCGGAGCTGCGCTTCGTCCTGGAGTCTCCCCGTGGGCTGCTCACCGGGGAGGAGCTCGGCGACCTCGCCGAGCGTTGGCAGGCCGTGCTCGAAGGCCTGGTCCGGCACGCCTCCGAGGGCCCCGGAGGTCACACCCCGTCGGACTTCTCGCTGATCTCGCTCGGTCAGGAGGACATCGACGAGTTCGAATCCGCCTTCGGCGGCGCGGCCGGCGACTGACCCGGCCCCGGCGCGCTCCGGAGCGGAGCGGGGTGGAGTTCTCCCGGCCCGGCCAGGCCCGACGACGGGCCGGACCGGGAGAACGGGCGTTCAGGCGGCGGGCGGTGTCAGCGCCCGCGCCACACCGGGTCGCGCTTGTCCGCGAAGGCGCGCGGCCCCTCCCTGGCGTCCTCGCTGGCGCGGCGGACCTGTTCCCATCGGTAGCGGGTGGTGAAGGCCTGGTCCAGCGGCAGGTCCAGCGAGCGCATCACGGCCTCCTTCAGCGCGCGTTGCGACAGCGGTGCGCAGCGCAGCAGGTCGGCGCTCCAGCGTTCGACGCACTCGTCCAGCCGGTCGTCCGGGGCGACCTCGTTGACCAGGCCGAAGGCCAGGGCCTGGTCCGCCGTCATCCGGCGTCCGGTGAGCAGGTGGCCCATCGCGGCCTTGAGCGGGATCTGCCGGGCCAGCCGGAAGGCGCCGCCCGCGCCGGGGACCAGTCCGAGGGTGGCTTCGGGCAGGGCGAAGACGGCGCTCTGCGCGGCGATCACCAGGTCGCAGGCGAGGACCAGTTCGAAGCCGCCGCCGAGGGCGTAGCCGCAGACCCGGGCCAGGACGGGTTTGGACAGGGAGAAGCGTTCGGTCAGCCGGGGCCAGCCGGGCAGGCCGCGCGAGCCGAAGGTGGTGGGTTCGGCGCCCTCGCGGTCGAGGCGGGCGCGTTCGGTGAGGTCCTGGCCGACGGAGAAGGCGCGGTCGCCGGCGCCGGTGAGCACGACCAGCCGTACCCGGTCGTCGCGTTCGACCTCGTCCCAGACGGCGCCGAGTTCGGCGTGCATCCGCAGGTCCATGGCGTTGAGCACCCGGGGCCGGTTCAGGGTCACCCGCGCGACGTGCCCGGCCCGTTCGTAGAGCACGGGCCGGTCCGCCTCGGCTTCGTCGTTCACGGGGTCCACGCGGGCAGGCTACCGGTGGGTGCGGGCGGTTGCGCGGATGTCCGTGCCGTGGTCCCGACGGTGTGGCGGGGATGCTCCTATAGATGTCAGCCGTCGCTGCCGATCGAGCAGTTGGCGTCGGGGGCGTGGCCGAGTGGCCAGGCGAGGGTGTCCAGGACGGCGTTCCTGGTGGCCGGGTCGAGGTGGACGATGGGCACGGCCTTGTTGTAGGGGTTGCCGTACTGGTCGAGGCAGATCCAGCCGCTCGCGCCGTCGACCCGGTTGCCGCCGTGCAGCCGTCGCCAGCTCTGGACGACGTCGTCGGTCGAGGGCGTCTTCACGTCCCCCACCGTCTGGTTGCGGATGCCCGCGACGGCGGTGGAGACCGAGTCGTAGGTGATGATCACGCGGCCGTCGCGGAGGTCGGCGGGGCCGATCGCGTCGGGGGCCTTGGTGTCGGGCCTGCCGAGCAGGTCGGCCAGTTCCTTCGAGGCGTCCTTGGAGCCGCCGGTGGCCGCGGTGCTCCCTTCCCCCCAGCTGTCGGGGTGGGCGAGGGCGGTGTAGCGCACGGTGATGCCGGCCCCCGTGGTGAGGGCGTCCCACTTGTCGGCGAACTTCGCGTCGACCATCAGGGTGGAGGCGTGCGAGCCGGTGATGACCGTGTAGGGCTTGTTGCACTTCCGGTTGCCCAGTTCGACCAGGAACTGGCGCAGTTGCACCGGGCGGCCGGCGAAGTAGAGGGTCGTGGCGGCGGAGGTGCAGATGCTCGGCACCATCTGGTGGAAGTTGTTGGCGAGGTTGCCCTCGTCGTTGAAGTCGGGCGGCGACTGGTAGGTCTCCGGGGCGTTGGGGGCGCCCTTGGTGAGCTTCTCGAAGACCTGGCGCAGGGTGGCGAGGTAGTTGTCGTTGTCCCGGGTGTCCTCGATCACCAGGGACTCCTCGGGTTTGATGTTCGCCCCGTACGAGCTGAGGGCGCCCGCCTGGTCGGAGTTTCCGGGGGCGATGCGGACCAGTCCCGGGTAGCGGCGCGGGTCGGCGGCGGTGTTCTTGATGTCGTCCGCGGTCATCGGGCCGGCGACGACCGGGATGTGCTTGTCCGCGGTGAGGTAGCGCACGGCCTCCTCGGTCTCGGTGATGCTGATGTTGATGCCCGCGACGGCCCGCAGGTTCTGCCCGTCGTCGGTCGCGGCCCGGGCCAGCTGGTCGGCGACGGTGCGCCACTCCTTGTAGCCGCGGCCGGGGTTGGCCAGCACCAGCCGGATCGGGGGCTGCCGCTTGTTGCTGTTCCCGTCGTCGTTGGCCCAGTGCTGGGCCAGGTAGGCGCCCTGCACCTGTTCGACCAGTTCGCGGCGCTCGGCGGGGGCGTCGGAGGTCATGGGGATCATCAGCGCGACGGTGACGGGCGAGCTGCCGGCCACCCGGTCGTTCTCGGCCTTGATGCGGGCGGTGACCTGCCGCAGTTCGTCGGTGAAGACGTAGGCGCCGTCGGTGACGCCGACGCACTCGTGCTGCGGTCCGCGCTCGGTCACGCCGGGGGCGCAGGACGGGTCGTCGGCGATCCCGTACTCGTATCCCAGGTAGCCGCCGGCGGTCAGGACGGCGACGGCCAGGGTGATCACCAGCGCGCGGTTCAGGGGCCCGGACGGCAGGACCCTCCTCGGCACCGTTCTCCTCGGCGCCACTCTCCTCGGTGAGAGTCTCCTCGGTGACAGTCTCATCGGCGGCAGTCTCCTCAGATCGGGAGGTGGGGGGCCTGGATCCAGCGCCGCAGCAGCTGCGGCCAGGTCTCGTACGCCCGGAAGAACACCGTCTGGTCGGCGGGCCCGCTGTGCTGGGCGAGGGTGAGCAGCTGGAGCTGGACGCTGTCGATCAGGCGCGGGTCGGGTGGGGCGAGCGGGTGCGACTGGCGCCACAGGCCGTACACGAGGAGTTCGACCGCCTGGTGCACGGGGCTGTTCGCCCCGCCGCAGGCCGGGCAGTCCTCGGGCCGGGCGGCGGTGACGGCCAGGTTGCCGGGCGGCTGCGGTGCGGCGCAGACCAGGTTGAGGGTGGCGAGCCAGGTGGCCGCGTCCTGGCGGGCCAGGCGCCGGTGGAGGGTGCGCACGACGATGCCGGTGTCGAGGACCGCGAGCGAGTGGTGCAGGGAGCGGTCGTCGGGCTCGGCGGTGCCCGGGTGGGCGTAGCGCTCGCGCAGGGTCGCGTGGATGTCGTGCCAGGGCCCGGCGCCGGGGGCGGCGGCGAGGCGGCTGACCAGGTGGTGGACGAGCAGGGCGCGCAGGGTGGGGTCGCCGACGAAGGGTGCTCCGCCGCCCGGCCACGGGCGGGCGCCCCAGCGGTCGCGTTCCAGCAGCTGTCTGGTCTCCTGGACGCGCAGCGCCCCGTCGTCGCCGGGCGGGTAGCGGGTGCCGAGCGCGTAGGCGGCCTCGTAGTCCAGGGCCGGGGCGAAGTGGGCCAGGCGGGCCCGGGCGGTGTCGGCGGGGACGAGCAGGCGCAGCAGCCGCTCGTGGACCGGGGTGCCGGGTTCGTCCTCGGCGGGCAGGTCGAGCAGGGTGCGGGGGGCGGGGTCCTGTCCGAGGCGGATCGAGCGCCGGGCGGCCTGGACCAGGCCGTGGGCGATGCCGGCCCGTCCGGCGCCGAGGCGGTGGATCAGCTGGACGGTGCCGGGCTCGGGGTGGTCGGTGCCGAACATCCGCCGGACCTCGTCGAGGGTCAGCGGGGCCAGGGGCAGTCGCAGGGTCCAGCCGTCCGCGGTCTGCGGCCGGTCCGCCCGCCAGAACGGGCCGGTGGCGTCGCGGGTCGACGCGGTGGGGTGCGCGGGGTCGGTGATGGCCGGTTCGGTGGCCAGGGCGGTGGCGAGCACGCCGGGTCTGGTGCGGACGCCCTCCTCGTGCCAGACCCTGGTCAGGGTGTCCAGGACGGGGCGGCCGAGCGGGGTGTGGGCGTTGTCGAGGAGCAGCAGCGGGCGCGGCAGCCGGTTCCTCAGCCGCACCCAGGTGTAGTGGTCGTCGATGTCGGCCAGGAGGGCGGCCATCAGGTGCCGCTCGGCGGACTCGCGGTCCTGGGCGCCGCCGCGGAAGCCGCGGGCCAGTTCGGAGAGCTGGACGCGGGCCTCGCCCTGGGCGCTGACCCGCCGTTCGGCCCACCAGCGCAGGCCGCTCTGGTTGGCGCGGGCGCCGAGCAGTTCGGTGGCGACGATGTCGGCGAGCGAGGCGACGAGTTCGTTGACCCCGGCGCCCAGCCCGGCCGCGGCGCCCAGGTTCGGGGCGACCTGCCGGATCCAGCGCGCCACCTTGTCCCGGCGCACCTGGGCGTCGGGCTGGCTCTCGCGCAGCAGGCTCTCCAGGCGCCGGCCGGCGGCCTCCAGTTCGCCGACCCCGACGGCCTGCCAGCTGGTGACGGCGAGCAGGCCCTGGGTGAGCCGGGGGAAGGACAGGCCCCCGCCGAACCTGTTCGCCCGCCGGCTCAGCTCGTAGCGCAGGTGGAAGAGCAGGTCGGAGGCGTGCGAGGCGTTCCTCAGGTGGGGCGCCTCGTTCTCGGCGGGCAGGGCGAGGCCGGGGCGGCCGAAGTCCGCGCGTCCGAGGTCCGCGTACGCCTGCGGCAGGCGTTCGGCGTACCGCTCCTCCAGGCTCTTCAGGAGGGTGGTCCTGCCGGTGAGCCGCCCGCCGGTGCACTCGACCAGCAGCGGGGTCCCGGCCGGGATGCGCAGCCGGTTGCCGCTCCCCGGCTCGGGCCCCACCAGTTCGAGGCCGACCAGCGAGGGAACGACGGCCTCGAACACGGCCGCTCGTCCGTCCAGAAGCACCGCGACCCCCCAGTCCTCCGGCGCGCCGGGAGCCGGTCGCGCCGCATGGAGAATAGGGGAGCCGGCCGGTCCGTCACAGGCGTATCGCCGCAGTCGCCGCCTCGGTTGCCAATTCGTGACGAGCCGTCATGTGCGCCTCCGGCCCCCTGCCTCACCCGGGCCATGACAGGCCGTTCCGGTCATTCGGTGGCCGGATGCGCCCACCGAGGGGGTTTTCCGTGCGGAGACGGCACCCCGGTCGCGGAGTCCTGTCACGATGCCTTCACAGCAATGTGACATGTCACAGTGCTCCCGGTGAACCGCCGGGAGCACGGACGAGGGAGGGACCAACCTTGAACCGCCTCACAGCCGTTCTCGCCGGCACCGCCGCCCTGGCGGCACTGACCGGCGTCCAGACCGCTTCCGCCGCCCCCGCGCCCACCGCCCGTACGGCGGGCACGACCGTCTGCGGGAGCCCGGGCGCGCCGAACCACCTCACGGTCAGAGCCTGCGTCAACTGGACCGGGAACCAGGTGTACGCGTTCGGACGGGCCACTCCGTCCGGCTCGTCCTGGCTGGACCAGCCGGTCTCCTTCCGGCTGAGCACGACGGGCGTCACCAGCCCGCCGCTGGCCACCATCACCCCGACCGTCGTGATCCCGGCCGGCGGGAGCGAGGTCGGCGGCATCACGGGCACCGTGCCCTGCGGCACGACCGTGACCGCCCAGTTCAGCATCGAGCAGCCCGGCTGGTCACCGTCGACCTCGACCGTCTCGGCGGTCGTGACCTGCTGAGACCGTGACCCGCTGAACTGCTGACCCGCCGGGCCCGGCCGTCGACGACCGGGCCCGGCGGCGAGGCCTCCGGCGCGGGGCCCGCTCAGGACAGGAACACGATGATGACCGCGAACAGCCCGACGACGATGCCCAGGACGATGACGGCCATCATGCCCCCGACCACGCCGACCACCAGGGACTCACCCTCGGGAGCCCGGCCGCGCCACGCACCGACCAGCAGCCACCCGGCCGGCACGGCGCCCAGGGTGAGGATCAGGCCCGCACCGATGCCGAACTTCATGGCGGGCGCCGTCGACGGCTCGTAGGCCTTGCCCCGCGCCAGCCGCACGGACAGCCGGGTGCCGGGCCGGTGCTTCTTGACCGCGCCCCGCACCACGATCGGACGGGACTCGTCCGCGGAGGCACCGGCCGGGGTGAACCGCCCCTTGCAGTCGGTGCCGTCGCTGTTGCCCTCACCGTCCTCCACGTCGTAGCACTCCTCCACCACCACCACACCGTCCGGCGGGCCCAGCCCCATGGCCGCGCTCATCCGCTCCGCGGCCAGCCACCAGGCCAGCGCCACCGCCCCGGTCAGGATCGCCACCGCCAGCGCCACCGCCAGCCACCGCGTCGCCGCACGCCACACGTCCGCCTCCCCCGTTCCCGCCACCCCTGACGGAAGGCCCCGCCCGAGACCGGGACCGCCCGGCCCGAGGATGCCAGCGCGACGGCCGGCCCGCAACGCCAGAACCCGCAGCCTTGCGGCTCAACTCCGTTTACAGTAAAGGGTTTTGAAGGAACCGCCCGCGCCACGGCCACCCCGCGGGCGCCTCCCCCGCGACGGCCCCCGCGGCCCCGCCCACGCCGCTTCACCCAGGGCAGAACGCCGGCGCCTTCCCCCCGCGCCGCGGATGCCTAGGGTGGAGGGGTGAGCACTCATGCGCCGAACGAAGCCCGCGTCATCCCCCTGCGCCCGCAGGCCTCGCCGCCCGCGTCCGGCGGCACCGGCCGCACCCCGCAGCGGCCGACGGCCGTCCCGCAGCCGCCCGTACGGCGGGAGCCGCTCTGGCGGGACCTGGTCGGCGACGCGCTGCGGCGCGAACGGCTCGCCCAGGAACGCACGTTGAAGGACGTCTCGGAGGCGGCCCGGATCTCGATGCCGTACCTGTCCGAGCTGGAGCGCGGACGCAAGGAAGCCTCCTCCGAGGTGCTGGCGGCCGCCGCCAGGGCCCTCGGGCTCGGCCTCGGCGACCTGCTCTCGCTCGCCCAGGACGAGCTGGCCCGGTACGCCGTCCCGAGCCGGGTGGGCCGGAGCCGCACGTCGTCCGCGTCGTCCGCGTCGCCCATCGCGCGCTACGACGGCCTCTGCCTCGTGGCCTGACCCGCCCTGCCCCGGCAGACGGCCGGTACGGCGGCGGTGCGCCAACCGCCGTACCGGCCGCCGCGGGTTCAGCCGGACAACTGCCGCCGGCTCAGCACCTCGTCGGCGATCCCGTAGGCGACGGCCTCCTCGGCGGTGAGCACCTTGTCCCGGTCCATGTCCGCGCGCAGCGTCGCCGCGTCGTGCCCGGTGTGCCGCGACAGGACCTCCTCCACCTGCGAGCGGATCCGGACCATCTCCTTGGCCGCGAGGCTCAGGTCGGAGACCGTCCCCTGCCGGCCGCCGCTGGCGGGCTGGCCGAGCAGCACCCGCGCGTGCCGGAGCACGAAGCGCCGCCCCGGGTCCCCGCCGGCCAGCAGCACCGCCGCCGTCGACGCCGCCTGGCCGACGCAGAACGTGGAGATCGGCGCCTGCACGAACGTCATGGTGTCGTAGATCGCCATCAGCGAAGTGAACGATCCGCCGGGCGAGTTGAGGTAGATCGAGATCTCGCGCTCCGGATTCTCCGCCTCCAGGTGCAGGAGCTGCGCGATGACCACGTTGGCGACGCCGTCGTCGATCTCGGTGCCGAGGAAGACGATCCGCTCGTTCAGCAGCCGGCTGAAGACGTCGTAGGACCGCTCGCCCTGCGCGGTGCGCTGGACGACGTAGGGAACCGTGTACGAGCCCATGTCACAGCCCCATCCGTCGGCGGGAGGAGGCCGGGCGGATGTCGGCGACCGACTCCACCACCCGGTCCACGATCCCGTACTCCCTGGCCTGTTCGGCGGTGAACCAGCGGTCCCGGTCGCCGTCGCGCGCGATCGTCTCCTCGCTCTGCCCGGTGTGCTCGGCGGTGATCCGCTCGATGGCCCGCTTGGTGAACTGGAGGTTCTCCGCCTGGATCTCGATGTCCGCGGCGGTGCCGCCGATCCCCGCCGAGGGCTGGTGCATCATGATCCGCGCGTTCGGCAGCGCGAACCGCTTGCCGGGCGAGCCCACCGCGAGCAGGAACTGGCCCATGCTGGCGGCGAAACCCATCGCCAGCGTGGAGACGTCGTTCGGGATGAGCCGCATGGTGTCGTAGACGGCGAGCCCCGCGGTGACCGACCCGCCGGGGCTGTTGATGTACAGGCTGATGTCGGAGCGCGGGTCCTCCGCCGACAGCAGCAACAGCTGCGCGCACACCCGGTTCGCCGACACGTCGTCGACCTGGGTGCCGAGGAGGACGATCCGCTGGGCCAGCAGCTGCGCCGCCAGGTGGTCGTCGAAGGGGCTGGGCGGGGTGTCGCCCTCCCCCGCGCGGGGCGGGGCTGCGGTGAGTGGAGCCATCTGCTCTCCCTGGTCGGGGGCGGAGTTGCCGTCCACCCCACTGTCGCCCCGGGAGGGGCCCCCGATGCCGCCCTTCTGCCCGCCGCAGATTCGCCACGGGCAGAGCCGGCGGCCCGGCGTCGGCGCACGGCGGCCCGGGAGCACCGGGGCTTCCCACCGGTACGTCAGCAGTGGCAGTCCAGGGCGACCAGGATCGTGCCGCCGTCGAGATCGTCCAGGTAGCCGTTGGCGGCCCGGAGGTACGCGTCGCGGGACGGCGCCGCGTCGGCGTCCGTCCAGGTCCCGTCCAGGCGCAGCAGCGCGTGTCCCGGGACGGCCGCCTCCCGGGCGGCGGCCGCGTAACGGTCGCGGGGCTCCGCGAAGCCTCCGTCCCAGTGGGCGAACTCCTCCGTACCGGCGGCGGCCAGACACCTGGGCTGTGCCCGGTGGTCCTGCCGGGCCCGCTCGACCGGGTAGCCGGCCGGGTCGGCGTCGTGCCGGGCCCGGAAGTCCGGCCACGGGCGGGCCGGGGGCAGGCCGTCGACGAGCGCGGTCCACCGGTCGTGCCGCCCGGCGGCCTGCCGGACCGCCACGTCCCGGTGCCCGTCGAGGTCGAGCAGGGCGCGCGGGCCGCCGTCGCAGCGCGGGCGCTCCCCCGCCGGGCCGGCGGGGTGGATCAGCCGGGGATCGGCGCCCGCGCCGGGCAGCGGGAGGAAGTGGCCGGCGAACAGGCCGCCGATCAGGTGGTAGTCCAGCTCCCCGTTCCGGTTGTCCGTCGACAGGAAGTAGGCGCGGCCCTGCCCGTCGACGTGCAGGCGGTCGTCGTCCCCCGGTCCGTAGCCGTACCTGCGGTTGTGGGCCTCGGCGACCTGGTCCCAGGTCAGGTGGTCGTGGCCGGGGAGCAGGCCCGCTGCCCGCAGGGCGGCGACGCAGCCGATCCCGGCCGGGGCGCCGTCCAGGTACGCGGGGTAGGGGTCGGTCTCCAGGTCGGACCTGAACGGCGCGAGTGCGGCACGGAGCGCGCCCGGGACGTCGTCACCGGCGGCGCCCGGGAGGGCGACGACCAGGGCGAAGTGCGACACGGTGGGCCTTCCGGACGAGGGCGGCGCCGGAACGGCCGGTTCGACGGACGATCGTATCGCCGCCCTCCGCCCCAGGCCGGAGGGCCCGGGAGCCCCGCCGTCGGAGCTCCCTGTCCGGGACCGGTCATAGGGTGGGCCCGACCGGTACCGGAGTGGGGAGAGTGATGTCTGACTCGCAGGAACACCGCGGCTGGATAGGCCGGTTGCTCGGCGGCCGCCGCGCCGGGCAGCGTGCGGCGGCCCGGCCGGCCCCCGAGGACCGCCGGGCGTGGGCGCGCCCCGGGGAGCTGGTCGACCTGGCCTCCCTGCCGCCGGACGTGGCGCGGGCCATGGTCGACGCCGCGACGGCGGTCGACGAGGCCGACCAGGCGTACTACCGCGGCGACCTGGCCCAGGCCGAGCGGTTGCTGCGCGGCGCGGTGACGACGGAGATCGATCCCTACCGGCAGCTCGCCGAGGAGCGGCTCGGGGGGATGCTGTCCCAGGACGGCAGGATGGCGGAGGCGGTCGCGCTGTGGCTGCGCGCGGCCAAGGGCCCCGATCCCGGGCTGCGCCAGGCCGTCGCGACCTGCCTGGGCTCCATTCCGCTCGCCGACGGCGCCTTCCTGGTGAACGCCGATCCGGCGACCATGCGGGCCGTGCTGCCCGAGGCCTGGGGGTTCGGCCGGCCCGGCGCCGCGGTGTACCAGGCCTCGGCCCACCGGCACCGGGACGCCGGCCCCGCGGTGCGCCGCCGGCTGCTGGTCCTGGACGCCCTGCGGTACGGGGACCGCGAGCTGGCGGCCCGGTTCGAGGCCGTCCCGCTGGACGAGCGCTTCCCGCAGTGGCAGCCGGTGTGGGCCAGCGGCGCCCAACTGGGCGGCTGCCTCTGGAGCGTGGCCGGCCACCCGAAGGGCACGTCGGCGGTCACCACGGCCACCGTGGACGGCCGCCCGGTCGTGGTCACCGGCGGGGAGGAGGGCACCGTACGCCTGTGGGACCTGGCCACCGGCGAGCCGGTCGGCGAGCCGATGACCGGCCACACCCAGCTCATCCGCTCCATGGCGACGGCCGAGCCGGACGGCCGCCCGGTGGCGGTGTCCGGCGGGGTCGACCGGACCGTACGGGTCTGGGACCTGAGGACGCGTCGGCTCCTGCACCCGCCCCTGACCGGGCACGCCGGCTGGGTGACCGCGGTGGACACGGCGGTGGTGCGGGGCCGGACGGTGGCCGTCACCTGCGGCGAGGACCGCACCGTACGGATCTGGGACCTGGCCTCCGGCGAGCCGGTCGGCACGCCGATGCACGAGCCGCCGCTCACCGCCCGCCACTACGAGAGCAGGCTGTCGGCGCTGGTCACGACCGTGCTCGGCCGCCGGCCGGTGGCGGTGACCGGCGACATGGGCGGCACCCTGCGGGTGTGGGAGCTGACGAAGGGCCGTCAGCTGGGGCCGGCGCTGGAGACCGGAGGCGGCTCGGTGTCCTCCCTGGCCGCGGTGCTGGTGGACGGCCGCCCGACCGTGGTCGCCGGCCACTTCGGCGGCGTGACCACCCTGTGGGACGTGGCCACGGGCCGCCGGGCCGGCGAGCGCATGGCCGGCCCGAAGGATGCGTCGCACAAGGCGACGGCGGTGGAGACCGGTGGCGGGGTGGCGGTGGCCGTCAGCAACCACGACGGCCTGGTGCGGCTCCTGGACCCGGCCACCGGGCGGCAGCTCGCCCAGGCCTTCGCCGGCCCCCGGGGCGGGACCCGGGCCCTGGCCACGACGGTGCTGGACGGGCGTCCCGTGGTGCTGGTCGGCACCGACGACGGCCGGGTGCACCGCTGGGATCCGGACCTCGACGTCCGTCCGGTGGGCGACCCGCTGCCGGGCCACGGCGGCCCGGTGACCGCCGTGGTGACGGTCGGGGCCGACGGCACCGCGCTGGTGGTCAGCACCGCCGCGGACGGCACGGCGCGCCTGTGGGACCCGGACACCGGCGCCGCGGCGGGCACCCCCTCCACCGGGCACCGGGACTGGGTGCAGGCGATGGCGGCGGCGGTGGTCGACGGCCGGCCCGTGCTGGTCACCACCGAGGGCGACACCGCCGTCCGGCTGTGGGACCCGGCCACCGGGGCGCCGGTGGGCGAACCCCTCGCCCACGACGGCCGGGTGCGCGCGGTGGCCACCGTGGTGGCCGACGGGCGTCCGCTCGCCGTGACCGGGGGCACGGGCGGCCTCGTCCGGGTCTGGGACCTCGCCACCGGGGAGGACCTCCACGGGCCCCTGGCCGGCCACGGGTCCGCCGTGACCGCCGTGACCACCGTGGTGGTCGACGGCCGGCCGCTCGCCGTGACGGCGGACGGGGAGACGGTGCGGTTGTGGGAGCCGGCCACCGGTGCGCCGGTCGGCGAGCCGATCCCGATCCCGCTCCCGGCCCCGGCCGACGCCCCGCCACGGGAGCGGGAGCCGGCGGACGAGGACACCGAGGACGCCGAGGACACCGGCGACATCGACGAAGAGGACGAAGAGGACGAGGACGACGACGAGGGGCCGGTCGTCGAGGCGGTGGCGGCGGCGGTGGTCGACGGCCGCCCGGTCCTGGCGGTGGGCATCGACGACGGCCTGGTGCACGTCTGGGACCTGCTCACCCGCACCCCGGTCGGCCCGCCCCTGCACGCCGCCGACGACGGCCTCACCGCGATGACCGTCGCACGGATCGCGGGCCGCCCGGTGCTCGTCACCGGCGGCGCCGACGGCACCGTACGGACCTGGGACCTGGGCACGCTCGCCCGGGTCGGCCCCGACCTGGTGCTGCCGCTGCCGGTCGGCGCGCTGGCCGCGGCCCCGGCGGACCGGCTGGTGGCCGGATTCGGCTGGGAGGTCGCGGTGTTCCGGCTCGCGGAGCACGCCGGCCAGGCCGGAGGAGGACGGGCGGAGGCGTGAACACGAGGGTCCGGCCCCCGGGCCGGACCCTCGCGGGCCGGGACGTGCGCGCGGCGACGGACGCGGGCACGCCCCGTGCAGGGGTGCGTTCGGAGTGCCTACGCATCCTTGCCGATGCTCCGGGCGCCCCGGTATCCCAGTTCCCTCGGAGGTGCCCGGCCCCTGCGGCCCCTGCCGCCGCGTCAGGCCGGGAGGTGGGCGGCCACCAGGGCGGCGAACTCCTCGGGGGTGAGGATGCGGATGCCGAGTTCCTCGGCCTTGGCCCGCTTGGAGCCGGCCTTCTCGCCCGCGACCAGGAGGGTGGTGCGCTTGGAGACGGAGGAGGAGGCCTTGCCCCCGGCCTGTTCGATCAGTTCGTTCATCTGGTTGCGGGAGAGGTCGGCGAGCGCGCCGGTCATGCTGCCGGTGACCACGACGGCCTCGCCGGCCAGCGGTCCCCCGTCGCTCTCGGCGCCCTCGCCCTCGCCGCCCTCGGTGCCGCCCTCGGTGCCGCTCTCCCCCGCCACCGCGGCGGGGGCGGTGGGAACGGTGACGGCGGTGCCCACGCCGAGGTCGGCGAGGCGGTCCAGCAGCGGGGCGAGGTCGGCGAGTTCGGCGGCGACGACGCGGGCCTTCTCGGTGCCGATCCCGTCAACCCCGGCCAGCGTCTCGGCGTCGGCGGCCCGGATCGCCGCCATGCTGCCGAAGTGCGCGACGATCCGCCGGGACATGGTGCGCCCGGTGCCGCGGATGCCGAGGGCGCAGAAGACCCGGTTGAGCGGCTGGGTGCGGGCGGTGGCGAGAGCGGCGATCAGGTTGTCGGCGCTGGTCTCCCCCATCCGCTCCAGGGTGAGCAGCTGGTCGCGGGTGAGGGTGAACAGGTCGGCGAGGTCGGCGACCAGGCCGGCTTCGACGAGCTGGACGGCGCGGGTGCCGCCGAGGCCCTCGATGTCGAGCTGGTCGCGGCCGGCCGCGTAGAGGACGGAGGCGACGGCCTGGCAGTTGCGGCCGCGCACGCAGCGCCAGCGCTGTTCGCTGCTGTCGACGGCGTCGCCGCAGCGCGGGCAGGCCTCGGGGAAGGCGATCGGCTGCTCGGCGCCGGTGCGGGCGTCGAGCACCGGGGCCTCCACCCGGGGGATCACGTCGCCCGCGCGGTAGACGAAGACCTGGTCGCCGATCATCAGGCCGCGCCGTTCGATGTCGGCGGGGTTGTGCAGGGTCGCGAAGGTGACGGTGACGCCGTCGATCACGACCGGTTCCAGGACGGCGCGCGGGGCGATGATCCCGGTGCGGCCGACGTTCCACTCCACCCCGAGCAGCCGGGTGACCTTGTGCTGGGCGGCCAGTTTGCGGGCCACCGCCCAGCGCGGCGCCCGGGAGCCGGAGCCGGCCTCGGCGCGGTCGGCGGCCAGGTCGGCCTTGACCACCACGCCGTCGATGCCGAAGGGGAGTTCGGCGCGCAGCGCGGCGATCTCGTCGATCCGCTGCTGGACCTCCTGGACGCCCTCGCAGGGCCGCGGGCGGGCCGCGGTGGTGGCGGCGGTGTTGGCGCCGAGGGCGGCGAGGCGGTCCAGGAGGGCGCTGTGGGCGAGGTCGTCGGGGCCGACGGCGTCGTAGGCGAAGAAGGTCAGTTCGATCCGGTAGGGGCGGTCCTTGGCCCGCAGGGTGCCGGCGGCGCCGTTGCGCGGGTTGGCGAAGGGGGTGGCGCCGTGGTCGGCGCGTATCCGGTTGGCGTGGTCGAACTGGTCCTGGGTGAGCAGGACTTCGCCGCGCAGTTCGAGGTCGAGCGGCTCGGCGAGTTCGGCGGGCAGGCCGAGGACGGCGTCGGCGGTGTGGGTGATGTCCTCGCCGGCGAGGCCGTCGCCGCGGGTGATCAGCTGGTGCAGGCGCCCGGCGCGGTAGCGGGCGGCGACGGCGAGGCCGTCGAGCTTGGGCTCCACGCACCAGGCGGTGACGGGCCGGCCCAGGCGGCGCTCCAGCCCGGCGGCCCAGGTCTCCAGCTCCTCGGCGGAGAAGACGTTGTCCAGCGAGAGCATCGGCACGCTGTGCGGGACGTCGCCGAGGGCGGCGCCGCCGGCCACCTTGCCGGTCGGCGAGTCCGGGAGCACCTGGTCGGGGTGCGCGTCCTCGTAGGCGGCGACGGCCTTGAGCAGGGCGTCGTACTCGTCGTCCCCGAGCGGGGTGGCACCGTCGGCGTAGTACGCGGCGGCGGCCTGGACGGCGGTGGCGACGGCGTCGGCGTACTCGGACGGGGAGGCCAGCGGGGCGGCGGTGTCGATCATGTGGGAATCATGGCGGACGGCACTGACAACGCCCGGCGCCCGGCCGTACGGCGGCGGGGGTCAGTGCAGCCGGGCGCTGGTGGGGTGCCGGCGCCGTTGCGGCGGGCGTCGCGGCGGGCCCGGCCGGGGGTGGGGCCGGTGCCGAGGACGCGCCCGTCGGCGAGGGCGAGCCAGGTGCCCGGGGGCGTGCCCTCGGGGGCAACGGCGGCGAGGGCCGCGTCCGGTTCGGTGCGGGAGGGGCCGGTGCCGAAACGATCTGTGGACGGGCGGCTTCAGGGGTACGGTCCCGTGCACACGGGTTCAAGGCGTGCACGGGATGGGGACCAGCATGGCACCTCCGGACGGAATCGGCATCGGCCAGCGGATCGCGGCCTACGAGGATGTGAGGGGTTTGAGTCATCGGCAGCTCGCCGATCGCGCTCATGTCTCGTACAGCCTGCTCACGAAGGTGGTGTCGGGGCACAAGCCGGCGACGCCGGAGTTCGTGGCAGCGGTCGCCCGGGCCTTGGGAGTTGAGCCGGGCGACCTGCAGCCGCCCTCGTACGGTGACGGCATGGCCGATGACCCGCTGGTCCCGTTGATGGGGCCGATCCGCACCACGCTCGACCTGTACGACCTGCCGCCGCAGGAGGCCGTGCGCCCGCGGGCCCTGCCGGCTCTTCGGGCGGCGGTACGGCAGGTGAACGCGCTGGCCCAGGCAGCGAAGTACAAGCCGATGGTGGCAATGCTGCCGGGGCTGCTGGTCGAACTGCACACGGCAGCACACGAGTTCACTGGAGAACAGCAGCGGCAGGCATGGGGCCTGCTGGCGGAGGCATACCGGTGCGAGCATTCGGTCGGGATCGCGATCGGCCTGAACGACCTGTCCGCGACGGCCCTGGCCAGGATGGACTGGGCCGCCCAGCGGGCCGGTGACCGTGCTCCCGCTCTGCGGGCCGCCCGCGAGTACCTGCGGGTCACCGCCTACCTGCGCGTCGGCGACCTGGCGGCATGCCGGCGTCTCCAGGAGTCCGGCCGCGGCCACCTGGACGGGACCGACGCCAAGACGCCGAGCGCGCTTGTCACCGCAGGGCAGCTCCACCTCGGCTCCGCCGTGGTCGCCGCCCGCGCCCGGCAGACCGATGCGATGAAGCATCACCTGGACGCGGCCCGGAAGGTCGCCGCCAAGACCGGTGAACGGCCGGACCTGTCGCTGCACTTCGGGCCCACCAACGTTCAGGTCCACAGGGTAATGACGCTGGTGGAGGCCGGCGAGCACGACGAGGCGGTGGACGCCGCGAAGGGCCTGCGGTTCCCGGCCGGGTGGGCACCGACCAGGATCGGTCACCACCACATCGATCTGGCCCGCGCCTACCGGTGGATGGCCAGGCCCGAAGCCGCGCTCGACCAGCTGGATACCGCGTACGCGGTGGCGCCCGAGCAGGTCTCCCGGCACCCGCTCGCCCGCGAGACTGTGATCGCCCTGTCACGCTCCGCTAGCCGCCGGAGTGTGCGGCTGTCAACCTGGATCACACGAACGGGCATCTGACGATCTTTCACTTCCGGTGAAATTCACGGCCTTACATCAGCGGCATCGTGGTGTTCAGGCCCCGCGACGTGAAGCCGGGGTATGAGCCCGGTCCGGGCCCACGCGCGGTCCGGACCGGCCTCCACCACACCGCTGATCCTTCTGGAGCCCGTGATCGCCGCTACCCGCCGCCCGGCGCCGTCCGGACCGCGCAGATCCGCCGGTGACCGCCTACGGCGGAGGGCCCTGGCCACCGCGGCGGCCGGCTGGGCCGACTTCTCCCCGGCCGCCGACCCCCGAATGCGCCCGGCCTCGTGAGCACGGCGACCGTCCCGGTGCCCACGATCGAGAAGCCGTCCATCGCTCACCTGCCCTACCGGCCCGAGTCGGCCTCGGCGGCCCGCCGCCTGGTCCGCGACAAGCCGGCCGAGTGGGAGCTGGGCGACCTGATCGACGACGCCCAGCTGATCGCGTCCGAGATCGTGGGCAACGCCTCCAAGACCGGCTGTCTCCTAGACGGTGCATGCGGAACCGCGGGGTGCGTCATGACCGGCCGGCACCTCGGCACCACCGAGCACACGCTGCGGCCACGGCCGCCCGGCTGCCCCAGTCGCGTCCGCCGAGGAGAAGGCCATAGACCCGTCCGACGCTCGGCCGAGCCGATACTGCCCCGCTGGGTTGGGGCTGCTGTCCCCGCACACCCGTTCCACTGCGCGACCCCGCCATCCCGCCCGCCGTCCAAGGGAGTGTCCATGCACGACTTGATCGCTTCTCCGTTCCTGGACGGCTATGTGGCCGTCCGGCCCGGCCGGCGCGAGGGCCTGCGGATCGGCGCGGGCCGGTACCGGGAGCTCCTGGACGCGCCGCCGCAGGCCATGGTGCCCGGATGGCTCACGGAGGCGGCCCGCAACGCCTGGGGCATGGTCCTGGACGGGCGGCGGCTCCACGGGACGGTCCTGGTCCGGCAGCCCGCCGCGCTCGGCTACGGCCGTGCGTCGTGGGAGATCAACAAGGGCTGCGACTACGACTGCGAGCACTGCTACCTGGGCCTGAAGAACTTCGAGGGCCTGGCCTGGGAGGACAAGGTCAAGATGTTGAACGTCGTCCGGCACTCCGGCGCCCTGTGGTTCCAGATCACCGGCGGCGAGCCCCTGATCGACCGCGACTTCCCGGCCGCCTACCAGTACGCGAACGAGCTGGGGCTGATGGTCTCGATCGCCAGCAACGGCAGCCAGCTGTCCAAGCCGCGCATCCAGGAGCTCTTCGCCCGCCACCGCCCCTACCTGATCGCGGTCAGCGTCTACGGCGCCACCGCCGCCTCCTACGACGGCATGACCCGCAACCGGGGCGCCTTCGACCGGTTCATCAAGGGTCTGGAAGCCTCCCGGGACGCGGGCCTGCCCCTGAAGCTGAACATCGTGGTCTCCGAGCGCAACGCGGGAGAGATCCCCCGGATGCAGGCGCTGGCCGACCGGTACGGCTTCCCTCACCACGTGTTCACCACAATGAGCCCGACCATCGAGGGCGGCGGCGAGCGGATGGGCACCCAGGCCGCCGACTACGTCATGCCGCGCAAGCCGTTCCAGGGCTGCAACGCCGGGCTCACCTTCTTCCACGCCGACCCCTGGGGGAAGGCATCGATCTGCAAGGTCGGCCGCGACCCCCGGTTCGACCTGATCACCGACGGCGTCGACGGCCTGCGCCAACTGGGCGCCGTCGCCGACTCCCTCCAGCTTCGCACCGGTGGATGCTCCGGCTGCGCGCTCTCCGGCACCTGCTTCACCTGCCGACCGCTGGCCAAGCTCTACCAGGAGGCGAAGGCCCCGCTCAACACCTACTGCCAGCACGGAGGGAGGTAAACCCAATGCCGGTACCCGTAGCACTTACGCTCACCGAGCGACCCCTTGAGGACGAGGAGGTCGTGTTCGTCGGCGACCTGGACGACGTCCTGGAGGTCGTCATGTGCTCCTGCTCGTCGAGTGATTCCCAGCCGTACTAGCTCGTCCGGTGGCGCCCCGGCCCAGGTCGGGGCACCACCCACCGCCCCTCTGGAGTCCAGCAGTGTCGATGAACCGCCTCGCCTGGCACCACCTCCCGCCTGCCTCCCGCGCGGCCGTCCAGGAGCGCACCGGCCCCTTCCTGACCACCGCCGACGCGTCCAGCGGAGCGAACTCCGGCGTCGCCGTGAAGGCCATGACCGCCTCCGGCGCGGTGTTCATCAAGGGCATCCCCGTCGACAACCGCCAGGTCAAGACGCAGCTGCGCGAAGCCGCCGTCAACCCGCACCTGCCCAAGTCATCCCCCCGGCTGCTGTGGCATCTGCAGGCCGGGGGCTGGGACCTGCTCGGCTTCGAGGCGATCGAGGGCCACCTCGCCGACTTCTCACCGGGCAGCCCCGACCTGCCCCTGGTCGTCGACGCGCTGACGGAACTCGCCCGCACGCCCTGCCCGGACATCCCGCTGCTGAGCTTCTCCAAGCGGTACGCGCCCTACGGCGACACCCCGGAGCTGTTCGACGGGGACGCGCTCCTGCACACCGACATGGCCCCGCACAACGTCCTGGTCGACCACGCCGCCCACCTCATCGACTGGGCCTGGCCCACCCGGGGCCCAGGCTGGGGCGACCCGGCCGTCTGGGCCGTGCGTCTGATCGACGCCGGACACACCCCTCGGCAAGCCGAGCAGTGGGCCGGCCGGCTGCCGGCGTTCGAAGCCGCGGACCCCAAGGTCCTTCTCGCCTTCGCCGAGGCCAGCGCCCGCTACTGGCAGGAGGTCCACGCCCAGGCGTCGGCGGCAGCGTGGACACGGTCCATGGCCGCCTCCGCTCTCGCCTGGCGCGACCACCGACGCGACCACTCGCCGGCCGGGAAGTGACCGACCCACCCATGGACCCGGCCCTGATCAGCGGCCTCCTGGACGAGATCACCGACGCCACCGGCCACCGGGCGCCGACCCGGCTTCCGCTGCGGGTCTGGTCCATGTCAGGAGTCGAACGGCTGACCTACCCCGACGGCACCACCGCCGTCCTGAAGTACGCGCGCGAGCCGTTCACCCAGGAGGACCAGATACTGCGGACCGCCGCACAGGCCGGCGTCCCGGTGCCTCAGGTGCTCGGCTCAGCCCAGCGAGGCGGCCTGCTCGTGATGGTGCTCGAAGACCTCGGCGACCCGCAGCGCGAAGCCACCGACAGCGAAGTCACCACAGCCGCCGCGCTCCTTCACGCAGCCGCCCCACCGCCGTCACTGCCAACACTGGATCAGAACGCCTTGGCAGCCCTGCCCGGCAAAGCCCTGGGCCACCTGCAACGACTGCGAGCCGCCGACCGCTGGACGGAAGGGACCGAAGACCTCACCAGCACCCTGTACGCCCTCGCGCACTCCGCGAAGAAGAAGGCAGTCGGCGCACTGACCGCTCCCTTCGGCTGGGTGCACTCCGAATACCACCCGTCCAGCCTGCACATCGGCCCCCGGGGCTGGCACCTGCTGGACTTCGCCCACTCCTTCACCGGACCGGGCCTCCTCGACCTCGCCTCCTGGCAGGGCCTCACTCTCAGGCAGCCCCCGGACCCGGCACGCCTGCGCGGACTCATCGACGCCTACATCGCCGCAGGAGGGCCACGCGACGCGCTCGCCCGCCGCGGCGGGCTGCCCCCGGAGGCGTGGGCGCTGGGATGGCACCGGGTCTGGGCGATCGAATGGTTCCTTGAACAAGCACACCGATGGATCAACGACCCCGCCAAGGACCCCGGGGCCGTCAAAGTCGTTCGCCGCCATCTGATATCGGCCGTGGATCTCCTCGAGGTGTGAAGGAGGCCCCACCAACTGTGGGACTACCCCTCCGTGTCCCCGAGCGGGGTGGCACCGTCGGCGTAGTACGCGGCGGCGGCTTGGACGGCGGTGGCGACGGCGTCGGCGTCGGCGTACTCGGACGGGGAGGCCAGCGGGGCGGCGGTGTCGATCATGTGGGAATCATGGCGGACGGCACTGACAACGCCCGGCGCCCGGCCGTACGGCGGCGGGGGGTCGTTCAGTGCCTCCTGCGGCCGGGGGTACCGGTCAGCACTCCAGCAGCGCGCAGGCCCAGTGCATGCCGCGTCCCATGCCGGTCAGGGCGATCAGGTCGCCCTGGGCGAGGTGCCCGGCCGCGCGGTGGTGCTGGAGGTTGAGGATGTGGTCGGCGGCCCCGAAGTGGCCCCGTTCCAGGGAGATGTCGAGGTTGGTGCGCTCCGGCGGGACGCCGAGCAGGTCGGCCAGCTTGGTCAGGGTGGAGAGGTTGTCGTTGAGCAGCACCACCCTGGCCAGGTCCGACACGGAGACGCCGATCCGCTTGCAGGCCCGGGCCGTCACCTCCTGCACCCGGTCGCCCATCAGGCCGATGAACTCCTGGAAGCGCTCCGTGTCGTAGTCGAAGAACTCCATCAGGTCCCAGGCGTCGCGGGCCGGCGGGGGCACCTGGCCGCCCTGGAAGGGGGCGGCCGCGCCGCCCTGGTCCATCCGGAACAGGTCGGCGTAGCGGCCGTCACTGATCACCTCGCCTGCCCGCCAGCGCAGTTCGGGGTGGTCGCGTCCGGCCACGGCCGCGCCGGCGCCGTCGGAGAACAGCAGCGAGTTGGTGTACATCCGGTTCCAGTACGCGTCGCAGGTCCGGTTCGCCCCGACCACCAGCGCCCGCTGGTAGTCGGGGTGGGTGGCGAAGCGGCCGGCGAGCAGGTCGAAGCAGGTGATCCCGCTGACGCAGCCCTGGCTGACCAGGACCGCCTCGGCGCGGTGGGCGCCCAGCCGGTCCTGGAGGCTCGCGGCCGCGTCCCAGTACAGGTACTCGGGGATGTCGGTGATCGCGAGGACCACCAGGTCCAGTTCGGCGGGGTCGGTGTCCGCCTCGTCCAGGGCCGCCCGGGCGGCGTCGAAGGCCAGGTCGGTGAGCCCGACCCCGTCCGGGGCGCGGTGGATGGTGCGGTAGCCGTACGCCTGGATGCGCTCGACGTCCGCGGTGTACTCGGAGACCGCGTCCTCGACGGCGACGGGCTCCCCGAGCGCCGATCCGAATGACATCAGGCCATAGTCCACGTCACTGCCCCTTCCGGCTGCGCACCCTCGTCGGCGAACCCCGGCCGGCCCCGACACCGGCACCCTCAGGGCAGGGAGCGCGTTCGCGGGGCCGACGCACGGGAGAGGGCGCCGGGCGTCATTCCAATGCCGGGAATGCCGGGAAATATGACGAGTCCGGGGCCGTGGTCAGGGCGCCGGCGGAGTCCGACCCGGGTCCGGGTCGGAGTCGGCAGCGGGATCGGGATCGGGATCGGTGGTCGCGAGGGTGACCATGTGGTGCATGACGGCGACGGGGACGCCGGGGTTGCGGGCGCCGGTGTCGGCCGAGGCCGGTCCGGTGCTCGACGCCGTCGGCGCGGGTCAGCGCGGCCCACGCGGGGTCGAGCGGGGTGCGCGGCCGGCGTCCGGCGGCGCACCGGGGGCATGCCGGGCCGCACACGGGGAAGCCGGGTCCTACGGAACACCGTCCCCCTGGGGGGCAGCCGGTGAGGAGACGTCAGGAGGAACGATGCATCGGATCGAGGAGTCCGTCGAGGTCGCGGCGCCGCTGGACGCGGTCTACGGGAGCTGGGTGAGGTGCGAGGAGTTCCCCGGTTTCATGCGGGGGGTGGTCAGCGTGGACCGGTCGGAGTGCGGCACCAGTTGGGTGGTGCGGACCGCCGCCGGGCCGCGGGAGTTCGAGGCCGTGACCACGGAGCTGGTGGAGCGGGAGCGGGTGGCGTGGGACAGCGGACCCGGGCCGGCCCGGCACCGGGGTGTGGTCACCTTCCACCCCGTGGACGACCGGACCACCCGGGTGATGCTCCAGCTGGAGGTCGAGCCGCACGGGCTGTGGGAGCACGTGGCCGAGGCGCTCGGCTTCGTCGACCGCCGGGTGATCGACGACCTGGCCGACTTCCGGCGCCATGTCGAGGAGAGCGGCGGGCAGGCGGCGTGAGCCCCGGCCCGGAGGGACGACGGAGCCGCCGGCGGGGACGGGGCCGGTGCCCCTCCCCCGCCGGCGGCGTCCGGGTCAGGAGGTGGTGAAGGTGACCTGGTCGACGGTCCAGAAGGCGCTGTTGGTACCGGTGTAGCGGAACTGGAAGCGGGCGGTGGCGGCGCCGGCCGGGACGGTGACGGGGAGGTTCTCGACGGTGTTGAGGTCGGCGCGGTAGGACTTCACCAGCTGCGGGGCGCCGTTGTCGAAGACCACGGAGAGGTCGCCGGTCTGCGGCCCGTCGATCTTGTAGTCGGTCGCGAAGGACAGCACGCCGCGGCTCCTGCCGGAGACCGGGTAGGCGGGGCTGACCAGGGTGGAGTCGAACTGGCCCGCGCCGTGCGCCTTGTCGTCCCACTCGTCGGAGTCGGCGACGGCGAACACGTTGCGGGCGCGCACGTTGGTCTCGCGGGACTGGCCGAGCTGGGAGGCGGTCCAGAACTCGTCGGTGGCGAAGGTCCAGCCGCGCCACTCGGTGACGCCGCCGCCGGGCATCCGGGAGTTGTCGATGCTCCAGCCGGCCGGCGGGGTGTGGGTCCAGCCCTTCACCCCGGCCGGGATGCCGCTCTCGTCGGCACGGGCCGACAGGCCCGGGCGCAGCGCGTCGAAGTCGTCGGGGGTGATCTCGTCGATGGGGCGGCCGTCGAGCTTCCAGGCGGGGTCGATGGCGGCGCCCTCGTGCTTGAGGACGGTGGGGGCGATGTCGGCGGGCCTGACGTCGTAGCGGCGGGAGCCGGGGGTGTAGCCGGTGCCGTCGGCGATCAGGAAGGTCTGGCGCTCGTTGGCGCTGTTGCCGCCGTGGCCGCCGGCGTCGGTGTGGCCGTGGTCGGTGGTGACGATGATCAGCCAGTCCTCCGAGCCGTACGTGGGGCGGGACTTGACGGCCTGGAGGACCTGGCCGACCAGGGTGTCGGCGCTGTGGAGGGCGGCCAGGTAGTCGGCGCCGGCGCCGCCGTGGCTGTGGCCGGCCTCGTCGACCTGGTCGAAGTGCAGGAAGGTGGTGTCGGGGTTGCCGTGGGCGAGGTAGTCGGCGGCGTCGGCGGCGGTGGTGGTGTCGTTCTCGCTCTCCTGGAGGCGCAGGTCGGCGCGGCCGTTGAAGACGTTGCCGGCGATGGGGTTCCAGGAGCCGATCACCAGGGTGGAGTTGCCGGGGTCGGCGTTCTCCAGGCGGGTGGCGAAGTCGGGGTAGAGGTCGAAGCGGGCGCCGGTGAAGGCGTTGTCCTTGACCTGGTGCTTGTCGGGCCACACGCCGGTGGCGATGGTCGACCAGCCGGGGCCGGAGAGGGTGGGGGCCAGCGGGTTGGCGTAGAGGTTGCCGGTGGCGGTCATGCCGCCGGCCATCAGGGCCTTGAGGTGGGGGGCGTCGGCGGTGAGCAGCTTGTCGTAGCGGGTGCCGTCGACGCCGATGACCAGGGTCTTGGCCTGCTTGGTGCCGTTGGGCAGGTTCCGGTACGGGCCGTCCGCGGCAGAGGCGGCGGGCACGGCGGCAAAGGTGGGCACGGCGGCCGAGGCGGCGGCGGACAGCGGGGTCAGCGCAGCCACGGTGGCGGCGACCGTGGCGGCGGCGAGGACGGCGGTGCGAGTGGAGCGGGAGGTACGCAACGGAGGACTCCCCAACTGATCGTCGGCGCGGTGCAGTTGCACCGGGAGTGAGGATGGGCCGGGCGGGCGAGGGCGGCCCCTCGCCGAGTCCACGGTTGTATGAACAACCGCCGAAATTCAGTCCAGACCCGTTACGCTTCCGTGATCATCGACGCCGGCCCCGAACGTCCTGGCGACCCCACGGCACCGCGGAACCGGTCCTCGATAGGCTGGCGCGGTGAACCACCCCATCCCCAGGGCCGGCCCGGAACCCGCCCGCGCCGGCGTCCCCGAGCACGGCCGGGTGCCCAAGTACTACCTGGTCAAGGCCCGCCTGGAGGAGCTGATCGGCGAGCTCGGCCCGGGCGGCCGGCTGCCCACCGAGGCCGATCTGGCGCAGCGTCACGGCGTCGCCCGGGCCACCGTGCGCCAGGCGCTGCGCGAACTGCTGCTGGAGGGCCGGCTGCGCCGGCAGGGCCGGGGCACGGTGGTCGCGGGGCCGAAGATCGAGCAGCCGCTGTCGCTGAGCAGCTACACCGAGGGCGTCTCCCGCCAGGGCCTGCGCCCCGGCCGTACCCTGATCGCCCTGGACCGGCTGCCCGCCGACGCGGCGATGGCCCGGCTGCTGGACGTCGCCGAGGGCGAGCCGTTGTGGCACCTGGAGCGGGTGCTGCGCGCGGACGAGGAGCGCGTCGGGCTGGAGTCCACGTACGTGCCGGTCGCCCGGGTGCCCGCGCTGGGGCGGGACTTCGACCCCGAGGGGTCCTTCTACGGCTACCTGCGCGAGCAGGGGGTGCGCCTGGGCGCCGCCGACGAGCGGATCGAGACGGTGCTGGCCACCCCGCGCGAGGCGCTGCTGATCGGCACCCCGCCGGCGCTGCCGATGCTGCTGCTGCACCGCCGCAGCCGGGACGCCGCCGGGCGCCCGCTGGAGCAGGTGCGCACCCTCTACCGCGGCGACCGCTTCAGCTTCACCCTCGCCCTGGGCGCCCCGGACGGCGACTGACCGGGGCCCGCTCCGGCGACGGCTCCCCCGGTGTCGTGCGCCGCCCGGGCGGGCTCGGCACGGATGCCGTTTGCCGCGGTGAGCCCCGGGTGATCCTCCGCCTCGGTGCCGCCCGCCCGGGGCGGCGGGCAGGGCCCCGCAGGGTCCCCCCGAAGGCTGGAGGAGCGCATGCCGATCTCGGTGTCGGACGTACTGATGGAAGACGTGCTGTTCGCGACGGGAATCCCGGTGGACGCCTCGTCGCCCAAGCCGGTCGCGGTGTTCCGCAACCCGTCCCAGGGACAGGTCTGGGACCACCAGACCAAGGCGTGGGTGAACGGATACCGCCTGGAGGCCCTCGTCATCAGCGCCGTCGGCGCTGTGCGCAAGGTCCACCACCTGATCCGCGATCCCGAAGCCGCACACGGCTGGAGGGTGTCGGACGTGGACTTCGGTACGCCCACACCACCGGCCCAGCTGGTGGCCTTCAACCCGGGCGGCGAGGTGTGGTGCCTGATGATCGCCGAGGACGAGAAGGCGTACATGTCGTACCTCCAGCAGGACGGAACCTGGGCGAAGGCCCTGCCGGTGGGATCACGCACGTACGAGTCGGTGGAGACCTCCTTCGACGGTGAGGAGTACCCGCTCGCCTACCTGCGGGTGCGCAACAGCCCCGATTCCGCTTGCTTCACAGCACCCGACTGGTCGGAATGCACAGAGCTCGACAGCCTCCCGAACGACCGCCTGGCCTACGGCTCCTCGTCCGACAACGGGGCACGCGACTGCGTGTTCGGTGCCGCCGTACAGAGTGGCAGAGTGACGACGGGCTGGACGCGGCTGGGCCGGGAGCCCGGAGGCAATTACCTCGGGGAGTTCTTCCCTGAGGACGGCAAGGAAGCACGGCAGGTCGTGGAGCTGTACTGCGACGACAACGGACACGAGGTCAAGGCGCTGGTCCTGAACACGGACGGTTCCTTCTCCACCGGCACGTTCAGTGCCGCCGATGCCAACGGCAAACTGGTACCGGCGGGCATCCCCGGTCTGCCGCAGGACGTCACCTTCACCCGTGTCGTCTCCTACCTCAGCCGCGAGGGGACCGCACAGAAGCCCGAGTTCTTCCGGGACCTGTACGCCATCGACGCCCAGCACCGGCTCTGGGTGGTGCGCCGCGCCCGCGGCGGGACGGACGGCTGGCTCCCCCCGCTGCCCATCGACAAGAACATCGGCGGGATCGCCGCCACGGGCGGGTACCTGGGCGAGACCGCGCTGTTCTCCTGGGCCCCCGACGGCGGACAGCTGAACCTGGACATCCGGGACGGACGGACGGGCCGCTGGCGCGGTGTGCACGTCCTGCCGCCGACGTCGAAGCCGGAGCAGTACAAGGGGAACTTCCACCGCGTCGAGGCACTGGTCCGCACCGAGGAGGGCGTTCCCCTGCCCCGGCATCCGGTGACCCTGGCCACCCACGACGCCGCGGCGGACTGCGAGGTGTTCTGGACCGTTCCGGGGGCCATGGGACCGCCGCTCATGCACACCATCACCGCGGACCCCACCCCGCTGATCACCGACGCCGAAGGACGGCTGACGCTGACCCTGCGGGCGGACACCCTCGCCTCGTCGGAACTGCTCCTCACGGCGGACGGCGTCACGGTGCAGGTGAAGCCCGGCGCGAAGGTCCTCAACTACCTCAAGGGCAGCGGCACCCTGCGCGAGACCGACCCGCGCGGGCCCCTGCCCACCTTCGACCAGGCGGGCCACGCCCTCGCCGCCGCCAAGATCGCCGGCCCCGACGCCACCGATGACAACCTCGCCCAGTGCGCAGCACTGGTCGGCAAGGTCGCCGCCCACGGCCTCGCCACCCCACCGCAACTGACCCCCCTCTACCGCACCCTCGACGGCGGCCCCCAGTTCCGGAGCATCTGGGGAGACATCGGGGATCTGGTGGGGGACGCGTGGCACGGCATCAAGAACGGCCTGATCAAGGTCGGTGAGGTGATCAAGAAGGGAGCCGACTGGGTCTGCCAGAAGCTGACCGCGCTGGGCCAGGAACTGGGCAAGGACGCCTCCCTGGTGATCAAGGGGATCGAGACCGCGGCGCACGCGATCGTCTCCGTGCTGCGCGCGATCGGCGCCGCCATCGAGAAGGTCATCGAGTGGCTCAAGGCACTGTTCCACTTCAAGGACATCTGGGAGACCAAGATGGCCGTGGAGCAGGCCTTCCAGCAGGCCACGAAGAGCCTGAACGGCGGGATCGCCCTCCTGAAAGAGAACGCCGACCAGTGGCTGGAGCGGCAGAAGACCGAACTCGCCGACGTCCTGGACAAGTTCAAGAGCGAACTGACGGGCAACGGCGTCACGACCGTCAGCGCCACCACGGCCGCATCCGGCGCCGCCAACCCGAAGGTCGCGACGGCGACGTCCGACCCCCAGGCCCGCTGGTTCTCCGAGAAGGTCCACCACGCGGGCTCCCCCACCGGATCCCTCGCCACCTCCCTCGCCGAGGGCAGCGGCGGGACCGGACCGGACCTCCTCACGGTCCTCACCAGCATCGAAGAGGCCTTCGTCAAGGAGGCCGTGCTCCTGAGCCAGCAGCTGGCATCCCTGCTGAACCCCCCGGAAGCTCTGGCCGACGCCGCGCTGGCGAAGCTCGTCGACGACCTCAAGAATTTCCTGCTCACCCTGATGGACCTCGCCAGGAAACTGGTGGACAGCTTCCTCGACCTGCTGGAAGACGGGCTCGGACAGCTCGCCGGCGCCGCGTCCAAGGAACTGCACTGGGGCCCGCTCAATGCCCTGTGGGCCGGGATGGCCGCTCTCGCCGGCCACGGCGACGACGACAAGCTCACCCTCGGCGGCGTGGTGGCGCTGCTCATCGCCTTCCCCGCCACCATCGGCTACAAGATCGCCACCGGCGACTCCGCGGCGAAGCTGTTCCCCGGCGGCAAGCTCCCCGGCCACGGGCAGCCCACCCCGGCCGAGTCCCTGGTCGGGGACCCAGCCGACCCCGTCGCCCCCACCTCGATCGCCCTGGCGAAGGGCTGCTACGCCACGGCGGGCTTCGCCACGATCCTGCAGGCCATCCCTCTGGTCTGGCTCGACTTCGCCGCCCCTCAGGAGCAGGGCGAGATCTCCTCCTGGCTGCCGTACTCCGTCTGTCTCGCAGGACTGGGTGCGACGGTCCTCACCGTGGTGGGCCAGTCCCAGGACACCTGGGACTGGGACAAGATCCTCGATGCGGGCATCGTCGCCGGGGCGACCATGACCGGGGTCGGCTACCTGGCCGGCATCCTCGCCACGAAGTTCGACCAGTCCGCATGGACCCGGTTCGCCCCGATCGTCGTCACCCTCAGCGGCGGCGTCGGCCTGGCCTGGGTCGTCTACGCGGTCGTCGAGAAGAACATCACAGGACCGGTCCCGATCGGCGGCGCGTTCATCGGGACCCTGCCGGCGCTCTTCGGCTTCCTCAGCCTGCCCGCTCTCGCCGATGACGAATGGGTACGGCTCGCTCACGCAGCCGTCGACGTCATCGCCAACCAGCTGGCCGGGGCCGCCAACATCATCGGCGCCTTTTCGTCCTCCTCCTGACCGGCGGCACGCGTGGGGTCCCCGCACGACTCCGGACGCTGTGCGGGAATCCGGGGACCCCGACCACTTTCACCCCGTCGAGCAACGGCTCGACGGGACGAACAGAACACTCAGAACACGAACCGACCGTCCGGCGGCCGCGGGTGCGGCCGCCGACGGCGGGCGGGCGGGTGTCAGCAGGTGCCGACGCGGCCGTTGTACGAGGACCAGACCGGCGTCCAGGCGCTGCCGTTGTCGTGCGGGCGGTAGACGACGAGGTTGCCGTCGTTCTGCATGCGCAGCCAGTTGGCACTGGGGTTGCAGCCGAGGGCGGTGCCGGAGGACCACTTGGCCTTCTTGAAGGTGTCGTAGACGACGAGGTTGCCGTCGTACTGCATGATCACCTTGCCCGGGCCGCCGCTGTTGGTGCCGCTGGCCCACACCGGGTAGCCGGTGTTGGTGTCGTACTGCACGAGGTTGCCGTCGTTCTGGTACAGCAGCCGGTAGTCGCCGTTGCCGGAGACGAGCGAGTCGCCGGGCAGCAGACAGCTGCCCCAGTTCATGTGGTCCCAGCCGCTCGGGTTGCGCGAGCAGTTCCACTCGCTGTTGACGTCGGCGGAGGCGCTGGTGGCGGTCGCCAGCCCGGTGACCGAGGCCAGTGCCAGTGCGGCTCCGACGAGCGAAAGGGCGCGCCTGACCGTTCCGGTGTTCCGCATGGTTCCCCTCTTTTCCGCTGCGGCACGGCTCCTGGCCGTCCGCGGCACGGTGTCCTTGACCGCGGCGGACCGGCCCCGGGCCCGCCCGCCGCCGTGCGGTGGGAGCGGGGCCTCTCGACCCCTGCGTCCATGCCAACGGGCGGTGATCGACACCCGGTTCACCGTGTTTCCCGGGGGCAACGGAAGGCCTCACTCGGGCCGGCGGCACGCGTGGGGCCCCGCACGACACCGTGCGGGGCCCCACGCGTGCCCGGACGGGCGGTCCGCGCCCTACCGGACGACCTGGTAACTGAGCGCCGGGTAGGTGAAGTTGGCCCAGGACAGGCTGCCCAGCCCGAACGCCAGGTCGCTGGGCTTGCCCGGCAGGCCGGTGCGGCAGTCGGCGGTGTAGTAGACGCGGATGTCGGCGGCGGTGTAGTTGACCGCGGAGGCGGCGGCCGGGATGTTGTGGCAGCCGGTGTCGGCGGTGTCCACCACGGTCCGGGCACCCGTCAGGTTCGCGCCGGCGGCGAAGTAGGCGACGGACGCGTGCGGGAACTCGACGGCCGCCGCGGGCTGGGCGAGGGCCGCCCCGAGCAGGACGGCCGCCCCGGTGGCGACGGCGGCGGTGAGGCTCTTCTTCCGGAGTGCGGCCATGGATGACTCCTCGTCGGACGGGCGCGCGGGGATACGCACGCGATCGTGTTATCGCATCTTCAACTAATTCCCCGGGGCCTGCCAAGACCCCCTCGCCGCACGGCGGCCCCGCACACCCGGGCCCGGGCGCGGGACACCCGGCCCGACCTAGTAGGTTTCGATGTCACCGACGGCGAGGATTCGGTGACGCCTGGTGCGGGAAGGGGGCCCGGCCAGGCAGAGCGGGAAGGGGAGGACGCACGGTGGCCACGAGCACGGAGAACGTGTTCAGCAGTGAGGGCATACCAGAGAAGGAACGGTTCGAGTGCTGGCGGGAGTTGATCGGCCGCTCCCGGGACAGCGAGGTGACCAGCGACCACTCCGCCGACTTCCGCGCGGAGATGCGGCGCCTGGAGCTCGGCCCGGTGACCCTGCTGCGGACTTCCTTCCCGCCGACCCGCTTCCATCGCACCGCGCGCCGGGTCCAGCGCTCGGACCAGGAGACGTTCCACCTCACCCTGCTGCTCGGCGGCGGCTTCGCCCTCAGCCGCGGCACCGAGCCCACCGTGATCCTGGAGCCCGGCAAGCTGCACATGCTCGACAGCTCCCACTCGTTCGACCTGCGGTCCTACGGCTCCCGCGCCGAGGCCCCGTCGGAGCGCCGCGTCGAAGCCGTCGGCATCGACTTCCCGATCTCCCTGCTGCCGCTGCCGCCGCACCGGCTGCAGGAAGTGCTGGGCCGCGGCTTCTCCTCCCGGGAGGGCACCTCCGCGCTGCTCACGGACTTCATCGTCGGCCTCGACCGCCAGGCCGCCGCCCTGGGCCCGGTCGAGACCCCCCGCCTGGGCGGCATCGTGATCGACCTGGTGTCCGCCTGGATCGCCCGGGAGCTGGACGCCGAGGCCACCGTGCCCGACGACAGCCGGCAGCGGGCCCTGGTCGAGAACGTCCGGGCCTTCATCGGACGCAACCTGCACGACCCCGAACTGACGCCCGCCGTGATCGCCGCCACCCACCACATCTCCGTCAGCTACCTGCACCGCCTGTTCACCCGGCGCTCCGACGGCGAGACCGTCGCCGCCTTCATCCGCCGCCACCGGCTGGAGCGCGCCCACCGCGACCTGGCCGACCCCGCGCTGCGCGCCCTGCCCGTCCAGACCGTCGCCGTCCGCTGCGGCCTGCCCCGCGCCTCCGAGTTCAGCCGCGCCTTCAAGGCCGCGTACGGCCTCTCCCCCCGCGAGCACCGCCGCCGGACCCTGGGCGGGCCGGCACACGGACGGCCGGCGTACGGGTAGCCGGCGTACGGGTAGCCGACGTACGGACAGCGGACGCGACGGACCGGCCCTGGACCCGGAACGGACGCGGGAACGGACCGTGCACGCAATGCCAAGGAACTGTCCACTGGGCGCCAACACGGCCGCTCCGCGTCCTGACATCCTCCACGAGGAACACCGCGCGGCGGAGCGCTGTGATCCGGTTCCAGGCCGACGGCCCGGCACGCCACGGGGGAGCGTGCCGGGCCGTCGGCCGTTGCGCGTCAGCGGGCGCGCGCCGGCCGGGTTTCCGTGTCAGTCGGCCAGGTTGACCGGGCGGTAGGCGTGGTAGCCGTCACCGCTCTTGAGGCCGTAGCTGTGCGAGGCGTGCCGGGTGCCGACGTGGCCGGCCTGCTCGTAGGCCTGGTACGAGCCCTTGCCGCTGTTCCAGCCGTCGAAGATGACGACGTGCCGGTGGTCCGGGTCGCCGCTGTTCGCCTTGATGACCAGGTCGCCGCGGCGCAGCTCGGACATCTTGATGGGCTTGGTCCAGCCGTCGTTCTTCAGCGCGACGGTGTTCGGGCCCGACTTGGGCAGGCCCAGCGCCATCGAGGCGTAGCCGGAGCAGTCCTGGCGGTAGCCGTCCTTCCAGTTCTTGTGCTGGCTGTACGGGACGGGCTTGCCCCCGTTGGCGGTCAGCCAGCGCTGGGCGCGGCGGATCTCCTCGGCGCGGGTGATCTTCGGGGCGGCGGCCCGCTGGTCCTGCGCCCGGACGACGGCGGCGGTGTCGCCGGCCGGCGCGGTGGCGGCGAGGGCGGGCGCGGTGAGGGTGAGCGAGCCGAGCAGCGCGGTGGCGGCGAGGGCGGGGATGCTCCAGCGGCGGATGCGGTTCATGACGGTGTTTCCCTTCCGAGGGGTGATGCCGTGACAGGTGATGTCGTGACAGGTGGCGCGGTGACGGGTGGCGCGGTGACGAGCGGTACGGAGTGGTCCGGGGGCGGCCCTCAGCCCAGGTGGGCGAGGCGGCGCAGCGCGGCGTGGTCGCCGTGGAAGACGTCGGCGTCCATCGGGCGGCCGGCGGTTCCGGGGATGCGGGCCTGTTCGCTGTGCTGCCAGAAGTCCCAGCCGGTGGCGCCGGGCAGCGGGCGGGGTTCGGTGGTGCCGTAGCGGGCGAGCCAGGCCCGGTGACCGGCGAGGTCCCTGGTGCCGCCGAGGCAGTCGTCGACGATGTCGCGGCGGGTGTAGAGGACGGGTGCGGTGCCGGTGGCCTGCCGGACCCGCTGGAGGAAGGCCTTGAGCTGGTCGAGCCGCAGCGGGTGGCCGTCGTGGCGGCACTCCTCCACGTCGACGGCGGGCGGCAGTTCGCCCGGCTTGCCGCCGGTGTGGCCGGCCCGGCGCAGCGCGGCGAGGAAGTGGTCGGCCTGGGCGGCGCCCTCCTTGTCGGCCTTGAAGTAGTGGTAGGCGCCGTGCGGGAGGTTCACCGAGCGGGCGCCGGCGAGGTCGCGGGTGAACCAGCCGTCGTCGAAGGTGAGGCCTTCGGTGGCCTTGAGGTAGACGAAGGACCGGCCGCCGCGGACGATCGCGGGCCAGTCGTAGGCCCGGTCGCCGCCCTCGGTCTCGTGGCTGTGGTGGGAGCTGTCGAAGCCGTGCACCGCGTAGGTCTGCGGGCCGCCGGCGGCGTCGGCGCTCGCGGCCGGGACGAGTCCGGCCGGCGCGGCGGCGAGGACGGTGAGGGCGGCGAGGGCGGTGACGACGGCCGTCCGCAGCGCGGTGCGGGTCCTGGGACGGGAGTCGGGCTTCATGAGGGGGGTTCTCCTCTGCGGTGGTGCGGGGGTGGTGACGGAGCGTCGCCCCGGGGTGGCGGTCCTGCCGGTGTGTCCCGGGGCCTGGTGAGAGCTTCGCCAGGTGGGCGGCCGGGGTGTAGCGGTTGCCTGTTGTCGCCCGGTGCGGGCACCTCGACAACGGCTCTGACCTGCGGCTTCGCTCGTTCGCGGGGAACGGCCCGGCCTCCCGTGACCGCTGCGGCCCGGCCTCGTTGAACGGTTGGGACACGATCGGACCGGGGGCTGCGGGTGAGTGCGGAGGGCGAGCGGCGGCGGGTGCCTGGGCAGGGCACGCCGCGATCCGGACGGGACGGGCACTCCGGCGGGGACGGGCACAACAGCGGGGACGGAAGCGGCGGGAGCGGTCCCGGCAGGCCCGGGAACGACTGGAGCGGGCACGGCGCGGCCGGGGCGCGGGCGGCGGAGGGCTTCGCGGCGGCGCTGCGCGAGCGGCGGCGGGCGCAGGGCCTCTCGCAGTCCGGCCTGGCCCTGCGGGTGCACTACGACAAGAGCCACATCAGCAAGGTGGAGAACGGCGACAAGCCGGCCACCGCGGACTTCGCCCGGGCCTGCGACCAGGCGCTGCGGGCCGGCGGCGAGCTGGTGGCACTGGCCACCCGCGGCCAGTGCCCGTACCCGGGGCTCGCGTCCTTCCGGGCGGAGGACGAGCGCTGGTTCCACGGCCGCGAGCGGGCCCGCGCCGAACTGCTCGCGCTGCTCGGCGAGCGGCTGGC
>NZ_MSJQ01000443.1 GCF_014596515.1 Streptomyces sp. CBMA156 | reverse complement strand
CTCGGGGTGCTGCGCCCGGTCGTGCCGGCCCCGCCCCCGGCCGCGTACCGCCCGGTACTCGGCCCGCTGCTGGAGTCCCGCGCGCCGATCGCCCTGGTCGCGCCGCCGGGGCTCGGGATCACCGCGTACGAGATCGCCCGGCTGGGGGCTCCGGCGCAGCCGCCGCTGGTGGTGCTGCTCGACGAGGAGGGCGACCTGGCGACGGTGGCCGGCCTGCTGGCGGGGCTGCCGCGCCGTCGCTGAGGCCGGAGCCGAAGCCGGAGCCCGAACCGAAGTCTGAGCCTGAGCCCGAGCCGGCCGACAGTAGGGTGGCGTCCGTGGCCCGATTCGTCCTGACCCGCCGTTCGCCGCTGCCGCCCGCCGAGTGCTGGCAGCGGCTGACCGCCTGGCCCCGGCACGGGGACCGGGTGCCGTTCACCCGGGTCTCGGTGGCCCGGGGCACCGGCCGGGAGCCGGGTGACCTCGTCCTGGCCAGGACGGTCCTCGGGCCGCTGCGCGTCGACGACCCGATGGAGATCACCGAGCTGGTCGCCCCCGGCCCCGGCCGGGACGGACGGTGCCTGCTGGTCAAGCGCGGCCGCCCGGTGCGGGGTTGGGCCGAGCTGCGGGTCCGGGCGGTGGGCGGCGGCAGCGCGGCGGTCTGGACGGAGGAGCTGACGGTCGCCGGGCTGCCCCGGCTGCTCGACCCCCTGCTCGGTCCCGTCCTCGCCCGGGCGGGGCGCCTGGTCTTCGGCCGGGTCCTGAAGCACCTGCTGCGGCCGTAGCCCGAACCGGGCTCCACCCGAGCGGAACGGATCAGCCGGGAAGACGCGGCCCTGCCCCCAGCGGTACGCCGAGGCGCTCGGACTGGGCGACCGAGGCGGGTGAATCCTGGCTCCGGGCCGCCTCCGTGGGGATCCGCGGAGCGGTGGCCGGCCCGCCCGGGGCCGGGGTGTAGCCGGGCAGGTGAACGGTGCCCCAGGTGTACGGGTCGGCCTGGGCGCTGCCGAACGGGGACCAGGCCAGACGGCTCCCGCCGGTCCTGTCGGTGGTGTCGGAGTCGTACACGAGGACGTTCGCGGTCATCCGCTCGGGATCGACGGCGGCCGGCAGGTCCGACAGCGGGATCCGCGCCTCGACGGTGTAGCCGCGGTAGGGCTCGGTGACCCGGGAGGCGACGGTCAGCCCGGGGGCGGTGGTGGCGGCCGGGCCCTGGTGGTTGTCGGCGTCGCGCTCCGCGCAGGGGCCACCGCCGTTCGCGGTGAACGGCAGGATGCCGGCCTTGAACGTGGTCGAGGTGTCGTCGGAGTCGCCGCGCGGATCGATGCCGATCTCGACGGCGTCGGTGCGCCAGTGCCGTTTGCAGTCGTTCAGGGCGTCCAGGGCGCTGCCCATCCGGTCGTCGGTGACCTGGACGAGCACGTACAGGTCGTCGCCGTGGCGGGAGAGCCGGGCGGTCGCGGAGCAGTCGGCGGGGGCGCAGTCCTGGCCCGCCCAGTGCCGCAGCGGGAGTTCGGGCCCGGGGTACTCCCCGGGCCCGGCGGTGCCGTCGACGACGGGCGGGCGGTCGAGTGCCGGAGCGTCGGTCGCGGGAGCGGCGGGGTAGTCGGGCTGGGCGTCGTCGGCCAGCCAGGGCATCTCCACCCGCCGGGTCCAGTCGCGGAACTCGGCGTACAGCGGCCTCAGCCCGGCCTGGTCCCGGACGGGGGCGGGGACGGGTTCGCCGGCCCGGGCGAGGACGGTGAACCACTCGCACGGCAGCTGCCCGGGCGGGGTGTCGACGGTGGCGGGCAGCGAGCCGAGACCCTGGGTCAGGTACCTGCGGGCGGCGTTGCGCTCGATCTGGGCGAAGGTCTCGCCCGAGGAGCCGGAGCGCGCACCGGTCCACACGCCCTCCACGGGGAGCCCGGTGTGTGGATCGGTCAGCCGGGCGGTGGCGCAGGACGGCCCGACGGGCCCGTCGAAACCCCAGTTCTGGGCCAGCAGCCGGGAGGGCCGCCACGGCCGGTACCCCTCGTCGGTGATCTGCTCGGGGAACGCCGTCGGGTCGCCGGCGAGCCGGAACGCCTCGACGGCCAGCCGGGCGGCCTCCTGGTGCCCGCCGTGCTGGTCGAAGGGACGCGGGTCCATCGTCACCACGGTGGCCGGGGTGGTCGCGCGGAGCAGCCGGACGATCCGCGCGAGCGTGTCGGTGGGCTGCTCGGGCACCCGGTTCCAGACGGAGGAGACCAGCGGCGCGGAGAGCGTGTACCAGAAGTCCGGCTTGTCGAGGTAGAAGACGTTGTCGATCCCGGCGAGGCCGACGGCCTCCCGTTCCTCCGTCTCACGGATCAGGCCGAGCCGGGCGCCCTCCTCCGGCCCGACGGCGTTCCCGCCGCCCTCGCCCCGGGTGACGGTCACCACCCCGGTACTCCGCCCGTTTCGCTCCCGCCACCGGGCGAAGGTGGCCAGCGACTGGAACTCGTCGTCCGGATGGGCCCCGATGAACAGGACGTCGGTGTGGACCGGGTCCCGTCCGGCCGGTGCCGCGGCACCGGCGGCGGAGCGGGGCGCCGCGCCGTCGGCCGGCACGGCGAAGGCGCAGGCCACGGCCGTGGCCGCGGCGACGAGGACGGCCGGCCAGGTCCGCCGTACCAGGTTCTGGATCACGGTGCGTGCGTTTCCTTCCGTGCGGCCGTCGCGATGTGACCGGCGCCCACGACTTCCCTCGTCTTCTGCTGCCGCCGCGCGGCGGCTCGGGCGCGATCCATGCTAGGGATGCCCAGCCGGAGCGGAGCGACACCAGGCCCGAACACCGGGCCGGCAGGACCCCGGCGGGGGGCGTGCCACCCGGCCCCGTACGGAGCCGGAGCGGCACGCCCCCCGCCGGCGGCCTCACCTGTGGGTGATCAGGCCGGATCCAGGTAGTAGAGGTCCGGCTTGCTGTCCTGGACCACCTGGGCGATCTCGTTGCTGTGGTTCGAGGAGGCGACCCATTTGCCGGAGACCTGGGCCTGGATCGCGAACAGGTTGCTGCCCGTCACCTTCGCCATCCAGAACGTCTGGTTCTTCGGGACGTCCTCGTCGACGCAGCCTTGCGTGATGATCCAGGTGCCGTCCTCCAGGCCCCAGTGGTCGACCGCCATGCACCAACGGCGCCAGGTGTCCTGGAGGTACACCAGCTCGCGGCCGTCGGAGGCCCGCTTGCGACAGACGCTCCACTTCTGGTTCGACGCGTCCTCCGTCTTGTACTGGATGACCGAGCCGTGGTTGCCAGGGGAGAGTGCCACCGTCAGCGGCCGCGGGGTGCTGACCCCGCCCGTCATGATGCGGTAGGCCCGGTGGTCACAGGAGTAGTTGCTCGACGGGTCGGCGGCGAGGGCTCCGGCCGACGCTGGGGCGGCCAGGGCGGCGGGGGCGGCGGTGAACAGCAGGGCGCCTGCGGCGGCCGCCGCGCCGAGGACGTTCAGCGGGCGGCGGGTTCGGGAGCGCCGGCCGTGCGGGTGGGGCATCGTGGACTCGCTTTCGCAGTGGGCGGGTCGGGCGGCCGGTTCGGTGGTCCTGGTCATCAGCAGACGAGCCGCGCCCGGGCGGCCGCGCGCACGGTGCCGGCCGGCTCCGGGAAGGAGCAGGCCACGGTGCCCTGCTCCGGGACGTCGAAGGTGGTGAAGGTGCCGGGGCCGTTCGTGGTGCTGACCCAGTAGCCGGTGCTGCCGCTGCGGGCGCAGATGTACCGGACCCACTCGCCGGTGACCTTCCGGGTGCCACGGTAGAGGCCGTAGTAGCCCGGGCTGTTGAAGTTCACGGTGTCGGAGACGGTGGTGGTGCGCGTGGTCGCCTTGGTGCTGGACACCGAGAACCCGACCTTGACGCTCACCTTGGCGAAGATCGCCTTGAACTCGGCGCTCACCTCGGTGCTGGAGTTGATCGTGGTGCTCACCGAGTCGACCTCGCTGAGGGTCTTGGTGTAGCTGCCCGTGGTGCCGGGAGCGATCGCGACCGCGAGGAACTCGGTGACGGTCGGTTCGACGCGGACCGCGCTGATGTCCTCCCAGAGGTAGTCCCTGGCCGGGTCACAGGTGGCGGTCGGCGGTGTGGTGTCGGCGTGCGCGGGCGCGGCGCCGAGACCGAGTCCGGTCACCGCGACGAGCGCGGCGACTCCCGAGGTAAGGGCGGTGCGCCTGGTACGCGAACTCATGAGGGTGCTCCTCCGGTGGAAGGGATGCGCTGCGAAGCGTCATGTCCATGACGTGAACCCCCGTGAAGGAAATCCTCATGTTCGCGGCGGGGTCCCCTCCATCCCATGTTCCTGGGGGCGCGTTCGGGGGCGTGCCCGACGGGGGCGCGCACCAGGGCGCGCCCGACCGGAGCGCGGGTCAGCAGCGCCCTCCGCCGAGCATGATCCGCGCGATCAGCTCCTGCCGGCTGCCCACCCCGGTCTTGGTGAACACCGACTTCAGGTGGTCCTGCACCGTGTACGGCGTCATCGCGAGCAGCCGGGACACGTCCCTGGTGTCGCTGCCGCGCACCAGCAGCAACGCCACCTCCTGCTCACGGGCGGTCAGCCCGTACGCGGCCAGGTAGAGCGGCATCACCTCGGCCGGCGAGGCGGGCGAGGCCACCACCGTCACCGCGTCCTGCGCCTCGCCGCCGCGCAGTGCCGCCCCGTGCAGCAGGTACCAGCGGTCGTCCCTGGTCCACACCCGCACCGGCAGCTGCGGCACGACCAGCCCGTGCGCCGTCCGGCGGGCGTGCTCGGCGGCCATCGCCACGCTGGTCGGGACGGTGAGCGAACTCGGGGTGGGGTCGGCCAGCCGGGCGAGCAGGTCCTCGGCCGGCCCGGACAGGGCCTGCAACCGGTTGCGCCGGTCGAGCACCAGCACCGCGGGCCCCTGGTCCACCCCGTCCGGCGCACCGCCCGCGGACCCGCCCGGCACGTGGCACGCCCTCAGCGCGTTGCCCAGGTGCCGCGCGGCGACGTCTGCGAGCTCGCGGTGGCGCGCCAGGTACGGGCCGCGGTCCGGGGCCCGCAGGAACGCCGCGCACCCCCACATGCCGCCCGCCGCGTCGAACACCGCCCGCAGCTCGTCCCCGAACCCGGCAGGCGCGACCTGCTCCCTGAACCGCACGCTCTCCTCCAGCCGCCCCCTGGCCGCCCGGCTCAGCGTCTCGGCGTGCACCCCGCTGCGCCTGATCTTGGGAAAGGTCGCCAGATCGTCCGCCCACACCTCCAGCCGCACGGCGTGCTCGAACTGGTCGAGGGCGAGGTCCTCACTCTGCACCGAGTTCACCAGCCCGGTGGCCGGATCCGCGGTGTGCCAGCACACCGCGTCGAACTCCAGCACCGGGCGCAGCAGTTCATCCGCCCGCCGGAAGACCTCCGGCGCCGCCAGCCCCGCCCCCGCGAGCTCCCGCATCCCCTCGATCGCCGACCGCGCCGCCACCCCACGAGCCCCACGTCGTCCCATGCGGGGAAGCTAGCATGCCGTTCGCACTCGTACCCGCGCGGCCGAGCACGCTCGCCCTCCGCGCGCGAGGATCCGGCCCGACAGATGACGACACCTCAGAAACACCCGCGGGTCAGCCACTTCGGTCGCCGCGCCGCGCTCCGGCGGAGGCCCGGCGCCAGTCCAGGTACTGCTGACGGACGTATGCCCGCGTCTCGTCGCCGTCGGCGGTGACGCCGTCGTGCTCGGTCAGGTACCCGGCCGCGATCCGTGCCCCCGCCACCTGCTCGCGGTCCGCGTCACCGCCCGCCAGCGCCAGGCGGTCGGCCCGGGCGGCGGTGCGCAGCAGGTACTCGCGCCGCCTGCGGGGCGCGCTCCTGGCGGTGCTCCGGCGGCCGGCCAGGTCCCTCTCCTCCTGCTCGACACCCGGGGCGTCCGCGTACGCCTCCGCCGCCGTCGGCACCGGTCCGGCCGGTACGACCGGCACCGGCCGGACCGGCAGCGGCGCAAGGCCGCGGACGTGGAGCACGTCGTTCGCGAACTCCGGCTGGTCGACGGGCAGTCCGTGCCGGCCGAACACGGCGAAGAGCTCGGCGAGGGCACGCGGCTCGACACCGCGCGGCCGGTCGTCGCCGGTGACGCCGATCCGGCCGAGCTGCGGGCCCCAGAACCGGCCCGGCGGGTCCACGAGGCGCAGCCGGAGGATGAGGTGGTGGCCGCTGGTCTCGGTCTCCTCCTCGAACTCCATGGCCAGGCCGCGGATCTCCGACCAGGCGTAGCGGCGCGGGACCAGCAGCCGGACCAGGGTGAGGCCGTCCTCCTCCTCCCGCAGCCAGAAGGTGTGCGGCACCGCGACGGCCGCCGCCACGGCGATCAGCACGCCGATCAGGGTGGCCTCGCCGGGGCTGGTGGCACCCGATCCGACCAGCGCGAACATCGCCACCAGGGCCAGCGCGCAGCCGATCCCGATGTTGCCTCCCCACTGCCGCATGAACGACAGCCGTACCGTCCGCATCCCGCCCCCTGCTGTCCGTCTGGTGTCCGTCGTGTGCCGGCTCCACGCTCCCGGGGAACACCGGGCCCGGGCAAGCACCCGCGGGGAGCTGTGACGGCCCCGTGACGAAGCCGCCGCACCGCGGCCGCCGGAAGTCCGGAGCCAGTGCGCCCGGAGTTCCGGACACGTGTGATTCCACGGCGCGAACCCCACCCGAGGTGACTGAAACCGCGGTGAAACCGTGCTGAATCCGGGCCCCGGCACACTCCTGATCGTCAAACAGCCCGCCCCGAGGCGGCACGTCGGTGAAGGAGCCCAGGCATGACCACCACCCCCGTCCAGCTCACCCCCGAGGACATCGAGAACCCGGCCGGCGCCTACGCCCGGTTCCGCGGACAGGCCGAACTGCCCCGGGTCACCCTGCCCGGCCTGGACACCCCGGTCCGGCTGGTCACCCGCTACGCCGACGTGAAGGCCGCGCTCACCGAGCCTCGGCTGCTCCGGGACCGGACGGGCCTCGCCGGCCCTGCCGGTGCCGGTACCGGAACCGGTGTCGAATCCGACCCGCAGGACGAACTGCTGGCCGCCGCCCTCGGCACCTTCCCGGCCGAGTACGTCCCGTACCTCTCCGGCCACCTCGCGCTGTTCGACGGCGAGGAGCACGCCCGCCGCCGGGCGCCGCTGACCCGCGCCTTCACCGCCCGCCGGATCACCGCCCTGCGCGGCTTCGTCGAGCGCACCGCCGCCGAGCTGCTGGCCGGCCTCGCCGCCCGCGACGAACCCGCCGACCTGCTGGGCGAGTTCGCCTACCCGCTGACCACCCAGGTGATCTGCGAGCTGGTCGGCGTCGAGGAGGAGGACCGGGCCCGGGTCTGCGACTGGATCCGCGACTTCGCGTACGGCGACGGCAGCCGCACGGTCGAGGGCCTGGTCGGCATCGTGGAGCACGTCAAGCAGCTGGTCGCCCGCCGCCGCGCCGAGCCCACCGAGGACCTCGTCTCCGCTCTGGTGCACGGCACCCGCGAGGGCGAGCAGCCGCTGGACGAGGACGACGTCGTCACGATCGTCTTCCTGCTGATCAACACCGGCATCACCCCGCCCGCGCTGTTCCTCGCCCACGGCCTGCTCGCCCTGTTCGACCACCCCGACCAGCTGGACCGGCTGCGCACCGAGCCGCGGCTGCTGGAGCGGGCCGTGCCCGAACTGCTGCGCTACATCAGCCTGGTCAGGATCGGCGCGACCCTGTACGCGGCCGAGGACTTCGAGTTCGCCGGGACGGCGCTGCGCACCGGCGAACCGGTCACCGTCGCGCTGCTGGCCGCCGACCACGACCCGCGGGAGTACGGCGAGGCACCCGAACGCCTCGACATCGCCCGGGAGTTCGGGCGCGGCGACGGCCACCTGGCGTTCGGCCACGGCGCGCACTACTGCCTGGGCGCGGCCCTCGGCCGGCTGGTCACCTCGGTGGTGCTGGACCAGGTGCTGATCCGGCGGCCGGAGGCGGCGCTGGGGGTCGCGCGGGACGAGCTGGAGTTCGGACACTGGCCCGCCGACGGCTTCCACCTGCTGCGGCTGCCGGTGCGGCTCTGAGCGGCTGCCGTCGCACCGGGCCGCGCTCCGGGGACCGGCGGGTCTCCCGCGCCGGGCGGCGGGTGTGGGGCCACGGGTGTCGGGCCGCGGGATCAGATGCCCACCAGCCGGCGGGCCTCGGCCACCAGACCGGACCGGACCGGCCCCGCGTACCCACCCGTCATGTAGGCGCCGGTCGCGTGCTCACCCGTCACGTGCTCACCCACCGGGTACGCGGCGACCGCCCGGCGGTACTCCCCCGGGTCGGCCCGCTCGGCCTCGCCCCTGGCCCGCGCCGAACCCATGGTCGGCTGGAAGTTGCGCGGGCAGCGGAAGCGCTCGGCCAGCACGACCAGCCG
>NZ_MSJQ01000442.1 GCF_014596515.1 Streptomyces sp. CBMA156 | reverse complement strand
GCGGCAGCACCGGGGCCGCCGCGCCCGTGGAGCTCAGGGCCTCCGCGCCCGCGAGTCGGCCGGCGGTCGACCCGGCCCAGGTGGCCGCCACCGCGGCCGCCACCGACGCCTTCGGCCTGGACCTCCTGCACACCCTGACCGCCCAGCCGGACGCGGCCGACCGCAACCTGGTGGTCTCCCCGTCCGGCCTGGCCACCCTGCTCGCCATGCTGCTGCCCGGCGCCCGCGGCACCACCGCCGAGGAACTCGCCAAGGCCCTGCACACCGGGCTCACCCCGCAGCAGTACGCGCTCGCCACCGGCGAGCTGAACCGGCCGGTCCCGGCGACCGGCAAGCTCACCCTGAGCCGCAGCGACGACGTCTGGACCCAGCGGGGACTGTCCGTCGCCCCGGACTACCTGGCCACCCTCGCCGCCGCCTTCGACACCGGCGTGCACCAGACCGACTTCGCCAAGGACCCGGACGGGGCCCGCAAGACCGTCAACGAGACCGTGGAGAAGGCCACCGACGGCCGGATCAAGGACCTGTTCGGCCAGGGCGCGATCACCCAGGACACCCGGCTGGTGCTCACCGACGCGCTCTGCCTCAAGGCCGAGTGGGCCTCCGCCTTCAAGCCCTCGCACACCGCCGACCGCCCGTTCCACAAGCTCGACGGCTCCGCTCCGGCCGTCCCCACGATGGGGCAGACCGGGGACTTCAAGTACGCCGACGGCTCCGGCGGGATCGCCGGCGAGCCCTGGCAGGCCGTCGAACTCCCTTACGCGGACGGCGGGTTGGTGATGGACCTGATCGTCCCCGCGCAGGGCGGCTTCGCCGATTTCGCCAAGAGCCTGGACCAGCCCCAGCTCGACCGCATCCTCGGCGCCCTCGCCGAGCGGCCGGTCGACCTCCAGCTGCCGCGCTTCCACTTCGGCACCTCGGAGGAGCTGACCCCGGCGCTGCGCTCGCTCGGCGTGCGGGCGGCCTTCGACGGGGCCGACTTCGGCGGCATCACCAAGGACCCGCTCGTCGTCGGCACGGTGGTGCAGAAGGCCACCGTCGAGGTCGACGAGAAGGGTACGGTCGCGGCGGCCGGCAGCGGTGCCGGGATGGAGGCGGCGGCGGCGCCGCAGGCCGACAAGCCCGTCCGGCTGCACCTCGACCGGCCGTTCCTGTTCCTGATCCGGGACACCAGGGGCGGGGCGCCGCTGTTCCTCGGCCAGGTCACCGACCCGCAGGCCCGGTAGGCCCGGCAAGCCCGGTGGGCCCCGGGGGACCCGTGGGCGCGCCGCCCGGGCGGCTCACCAGGCCGGGTAGCGCCCGCCGAGCCCCGGGTGCAGCGGGTCGCGGCTGCCGAACAGCACCAGCAGGTCGTCCGCGACCTGCCGCAGCTCCGTACGGCCCTCGACCGCTCCGGCCCACTCGGCGGGCAGCGCCGCGGCGCCGTACGCGGCCCCGACCAGGTTGCCGCAGACCGCGCCGGTGGAGTCGCTGTCCCCGGAGTGGTTCACCGACAGCAGCAGCGCGGTGCGCACCGGGTCGGGGTCCAGGGTGGCCGCCAGCAGCGAGTACACCGCGATGGCCAGGCACTCCTCGGCGATCCAGCCGAGCCCGACCCGCTCCACCGTCTCCGCCGCCGGCTCGGCCTCCTGGGCCAGCCGCACCGCCCGGGCCAGCGCCTGGACGGTCTCCTTGGAGCTCGGCAGCTCGCGGATCTGCTCCACCGTCTCGCCGACCGCCGCCCACGGCTCGGTGCCGTTCGCGAGCCGCTCGACCAGCGCCGCGAAGGCGCCCGCCGCGAGGTAGCCGGTCGGGTGTCCGTGGGTGAGCTGGGCGCACTGCACCGCCAGCCCGAAGGACTGTTCGGCGCCCAGCCTGGCCAGTCCGAACGGCGCCGAGCGCATCACCGTGCCGCAGCCCTTGGAGCCCGGGTTGACCGGCCCGGCCAGCCCGATCGCGGACGGCGCCTCGAACACCGGGTGCTCGGACGCCCCGCTCAGGCACGCGTTGCCCGGCGCCCGCCGCGCGTACAGGAAGGGCCGGCTCAGCAGCCAGCCGTCGTACGGGCGGGGCTGCGGCGCGGTGTCCGGCGCGCCCTGGTACTGGGTGCGCAGCCAGCGCCGGTAGGCGCCGTGGACGGCCTCCGGCACCGAGCCGCCGCCGCCCGTCCAGCCGCGGACGAAGCCGCGGATCAGGCCCTCGGCGGTGAACAGCGTCATCTGGGTGTCGTCGGTGACCTCCACCGGGCCGGGCCCGGCCGGCAGCGCGGTCACGCCGTCCGGTCCGTACCGGTCCCGGATCTGGTGGAGCTGCTGGAACTCCACCGGCCAGCCCAGCGCATCGCCGATCGCTCCGCCGAGCAGCGCTCCGCGCACCCGGTCCCGGTACCCCGACTCGGCCGCCGGCTCCGTCACGTCGAATCCCCCTTCGTTCGTGGCGGACTACGTTCTATCAGGTCCGTCGGAGCGCCGCCGGGCTCCGGGTGGATCTTGTCGGGGCGGGTCGGGCACCGCGGGGCCCGGCCTACCGGCGGAGCTGCCCGGCCCGCCCGTGCAGCGCGGCCCGGTCGGCGGCGGCGCGTCCGGCCGCCCAGCCCACGCCGTCACTGACCCTGACCCGTTGCGAGACCAGCTTCGGGAACAGCCGGCCGACCTCCTCGTCCACCGCCTCCGAGCGGGCGACGAGGGCGGGCAGCAGCCGCGCGTCGGGCAGCAGCTGCTCCTCGGTGCCGTCCTCGCGCAGGTGCCGCCCGGCCGCCGCGGCGCTGGTGGCGCGCTCGGTGGCGGCCGTCAGCCGCTCGCGGATCCGCGCCGCGTACGCGACCAGGAAGGACTGCCGGAACGCCTTGCTGCGGGAGTCCCTGCGGGAGCCCGCCCGGTTGAGTGCGTGGGTGGCCTGCACCAGCAGCGAGGTGTAGAGCAGCTCGACGCCGTCCAGGTCGCCGTCGAAGCCGACCACGGTGCAGAAGCCGTACTCCTTGGCCCACACCACCCGGCACCGGTTGGCCGCCGCGACGGCGTCCAGAAGCATCGTCTTGGGGCCCTCGTACGGGTTGTCCACCCCGATCCGCAGCGCCGCCGGGGTGTCGCGGTCGGCGCCGGCCGCGGCCAGCAGCGCGTCGTCGATGCTGTGCTGGGCCATCAGCTGCTGGGCCTTGGCGGTCAGCGCCTCGGCCTCCTCCGGGTACTCGGTGGACTCGGCCTTGGCCAGCAGCGCCCGGATCCGCGAGAGCATCCGCGGCTCGCCGGAATCCGGCGCCCGGTGCTGCGGCCGTACGGTCTGCCCGGGGGCGGGCCCGACCGGGGCGATCGGGGGCAGCCGGCCCCAGGTGCGCAGCAGCTCCAGGACGGCGGTGGCGAGCGCGAAGCGGTCCAGCCGGTGCCGGTCGGCGAAGGCGCCGAGGTACTCCTCGTCGCCGGACCACCAGACCTCGGCCTCCAGCTCGCGCAGCTGTTCCTGCCAGCGCCGGTCCAGGGCGGCCGAGGGGTGGCGGCGGGCCTCGGCGGCGATCAGGTCCACCGCGAGGGCCAGGTGGACGGGCTTCAGGCCGCGCCGCACCACCCGGACCAGGTCGGCCGGCCGCCAGCCGGCGGACCAGCAGCGGCCGACGGCGGTGTCCGCGTGGGCCAGCACCGCCCGGCTGACCGTCGGCCACTGCCCGGCCGAGGCGGCCAGCAGCGAGGCCCCGGTGTCCAGGGCGAGGTCCAGTGCGTCCTCCGGGGCCGTCAGCACCGACCGCACCGCCTGCTCCAGCAGCGGTTCGGCGCTCCCGCCCTGTTGCGCGCGCTTGCCCACGGTGTTTCCCTGCTCTCCTCGACGGCCCGGCCTCCTGCCCATGATGCCGGAGTCGCCGTCGGGAACGGCCTGGCGAGCCGACGTCCGAGCTGTGATCTGAGCTGTGATCTGAGCGGTGATCCGCGCTGTGATCCGAGGAGGGAACGATTCGGCTCAGCGCTCGACGGCCTTGGCCAGGATCTCCGGTGTGCGCTCCAGCAGCAGGCCCGCGGCCAGCCGTACGCCCAGGGCCGCGACCAGGGCCCCGTACAGCGGGCCGACCAGCAGCACCGGCCAGCTCGGCCCGCCCGAGAGCAGCGCCCAGGCCAGGTAGCCGCCGACCGGCAGCGCCAGCACCGTGACGCCGACCATCGAGCCGAACTGGTTGAGCAGGATCAGCCCGCCCTGCCCCGGGGCGGCGCTGCGCATCGGATTGCTGTCGGCCGGCATGGTGTACGGCGCCAGCACGCTGAACATCGAGCCGAGCGCGATCCCGCAGCCGAGCAGCGTCAGCGCCAGCCCGAGCGCGGACGGCAGCTCGCCCCACCGCCCGGTGACGGCGGCCAGCACCAGCCCGAGCACCACCGTCACCGGGACCGCGTACGACAGCACCGCGTACGCCCGGCCGCGCAGCTCGGCCCTGGCGTCGGCCGGGGTGCGCAGGGTGGCGGCGACCATCCAGAACGCCGAGCCGTCCATGCCGAACAGGTTGAGCATCTGCAACCCGAGGAACACCCCGGTCATCGCCAGCAGGTAGACGCTCGCCCAGCCCTGCACCATCGACAGCACGCAGATCACCAGCGTCATCCCGATGCTGGTGAACAGCGCCGCCTTGGCCCGCGGCTCGCGCCAGGCGTACCGCAGGTGGCGCTGCATCACCGCGCCGGTCCTGCCCTCCGGCAGGAAGCCCCAGCCGCGCGAGCCCCGCACCCCGCGGGCCACCTCCAGGGTCGAGGAGTCGGCGGTGACCATCAGCTCCTGGAGGCTCCGCCGCCACCAGCGCAGCAGCAGCGCCAGCAGCCCGGCCGCCGCGGCGAGCTGGAGCAGGGCCAGGCCGTACCGGCCCTCGCCGGCGGTGCGCGACGCGTCCGCCGCGCTGATCGGCGGGATCCAGCGCAGCACCGCGGCGATCGGTTCCAGCGGGCTGAGGTCGATCGGCCCGCCCCGGCGGCCGAAGACGCTCTGCGAGCCCACGTTGGCGACCTGGACCAGCAGCGCGAAGGCCAGCCCGCCGAAGATCGCGAAGTCCTTGCCGCGCCGGCTGGAGAGCATCCGGGCGTTGCCCGCCGCGACCGCCCTGGAGAGCGTCACCAGGCAGAGCACCGCGAGCGGCACACCGATCACCGCGACCGCGGCCGAGGCGCCGCCGGCCGCGCCGGACAGCACCGCGCCGGTCACCAGCACCAGGCTGATCAGCGGCCCCGGTCCGATCAGCGCGGCCAGCAGCGAGCCGCGCAGCAGCGGGCCCGGCCGCAGCGGCAGCATGGTCAGCCGGGTCGGGTCGGCGCTCTCGTCGCTGGAGAACAGGAACAGCGGCAGCGCGGCCCAGCCCAGGGTCAGCACGCCGAGCAGCATCACCCCGGCGTCCCCGGAACCCGCGTGGCGTCCGTTCAGCGCGGCCATGGCGACGGCGACGCCGCCCGCGAGGGCCAGGCCGAACACGCCGCCGATCACGTAGACGGCGGTCCGGCCGGGGCTGCGCCGCAGGCCGTTGCGCAGCAGCCGCAGCTTGAGCGCCACCAGGGCGCGGACCACCGTGCCGGCGTCGGGCACGGGAGCCGTACGCGTGCCGCCTTCGGCGGTCACCGCTCGCCCCCGGTGCGGCCGCCGAGCCAGCCGAGCGACTGCCCGTCGTCCTCGCGCACGCCGATCAGCTCCAGGAAGGCCTCGTGCAGGCTGCGTCCGCCCCGCACCGAGTCCAGCGGGCCCTGGGCGATCACCCGGCCGGCGTTGACCACCGCGACCCAGTCGCAGAGCTGCTCGACCAGCTCCATCACGTGGCTGGAGAAGACCACCGTGGAACCGGCCGCCGCGTACCGCTTGAGCACGCCTCGGATGGTCTGGGCGGAGACCGGGTCGACGCCCTCGAAGGGCTCGTCCAGGAACAGCACGTCGGGGTTGTGCAGCAGCGCGGCGGCCAGGCCGATCTTTTTGCGCATGCCGGTGGAGTAGTCGGCGACCAGCTTGTCGGCGTCCCGGCCGAGGTCCAGGACGGTCAGCAGTTCCTCGGCCCGCCGGTCCACCTCGGCGCCGGGCAGGCCGCGCAGCCGCCCGGTGTACTGGAGCAGCTCGCGCCCGCTGAGCCGCTCGAACATCCGCAGGCCCTCGGGCAGGATGCCGATCCGGGCCTTGACCGTGACCGGGTCCGCCCACACGTCGGTGCCGTGCACCAGGACGGTCCCCTGGTCGGGCCGGAGCAGCCCGGTGACCATCGACAGCGTGGTGGTCTTGCCCGCGCCGTTCGGTCCGACCAGCCCGATGAACGCGCCGGTCGGCAGCTCCAGGCTCAGCCCGGCCACGGCGGCCTGGGCGCCGAAGTGCTTCCAGAGCCCCTGGATGCTGACGGCGGACGGGGTGCCCGGTCCGGAGGGGCCGGAGGGCGGCGGCGCTGACGCCTGCATGGGTGCCTTCTCTGCTCGTGGTGGTGGTGGAAATTCCGTGGAGGCCCAGCCTGTCACTGCTCGAACAGGCTGTCGTCCGACTTGAGCATCCCCTGAGCCCGCCCGCCGAACGGGTGAGGCACGCCGTCCGGCGCCGGTGATCCGGCGGCTGCCGGGCCGATTCGGCAACTACTCGGATCCACCGTTCGTCCTGCACTATGAGGAAGCAGTGACGTGCGCGGGGGTGCCGCGCTACCGGGAGGTGGCGGATGTCCGTACAACCATGGGGCGAGCCTGGTTCCGGCTATCCGCCGGGCAAGCGGCCGACGGCCGGCTGGCAGCCGGCGCCCGTGCCGGTGGCGATGCCGCAGGCCGTGATGCGGGCGGGCCACGCGGACCGGGACCGCACGCTGGACGTGCTCAAGGCCGCGTTCGCCGAGGGCCGGCTCTCCGTCCAGGAGTACGAGCAGCGCCACGAGGCGGTGGCCGCGGCGCAGACCTACGGTCAGCTGGCCGCGCTGGTGGCCGATCTGCCCAGCGGGCCGATGACGGCGCCGCCCACGGTCGCCGCGCCGGTCCCGGCCACCTTCATGGCCGTCCCGCCGCCGCCCCAGGCCCGCCCCACCAGCGCGCTGGCGGTGATCTCCCTGCTGTGCAGCGTGCTCCTGCTCTCCGCCCCCGCCGTGATCACCGGTCACATCGCCCGCGGCGAGATCCGGCGCCGCAACATGGACGGCGACTGGGCGGCCGTCTTCGGCCTGGTCCTCGGCTACCTGGGCTGCACGTTCTGGACCCTGCTGCTCTTCTTCATCGCCGCGTAGGCCGACGCCGGTGTCCGGACACCGGTGTGGCCACGCCGTTCCGCCCCTATGTCGATGGGGTCTTCGGAACGTGAAGGATCTATGATGCCCGGGGCTGCCGCCGCACGCCTGGAAGCAGTTCCGTCACCAGCCGCTGGGGAACCGGCCGGGACGGGCTGAGCGAGCGACCACGAGCTGAGGACCTACCTTGACAGTCAGTGCCCAGGAAGCCTCCACGATCCCACGGAGCGGAGGCCGTTCCCTGACCAGGGGATCGGCGGACCGGTCCGGTGGCGGGCTCCGGACGTCCGCGCCGGTGCTGCTCGCGGGGGAGGCCGTGGTCGCCTTCCTGGCCGCGCTGGTGCTCCCGCTGCTGGCCCGCGGTTTCAAGCTGGACCCGCTGGACCGGATCGCCCAGGTGAGCGGCCTCGCCGCGGTGCAGCTGCGGTTCGCGGTGATCGGCTTCCTGCTGCTCGGCGCGGTCGTGCTCGCGCTGCGCTTCCGCTCCGGCCGGCACTTCGGCCTGGTGTCCCGCTTCTCCGCCGCCGCCCTGGCCGGCCTGGCCAGCGGCTTCGTGGCGGCCGGTGCGGTCATCGCCCTGCTGGGCACGCCCTGGCCGATGTTCGGCCTCAACGGCGACAGCGGACGCATCGTCGAGTGGGCCCACGCCGTGGCGAACGGCCAGCCCTCGGGCTCGCCGGTCTACCCGCCGGCGCCGCTCTACACCCTGGGCTACTACGCCGAGTGGTTCCACGGCGGCAACACCGCGTACGCCTTCAAGGACCTCCAGATCCTCGGCGCCGCCGCGTTCGGCCCGCTGGTCTACCTCTCCTGGCGGATGCTGCTCAGCCCGGTCCGCGCGCTCGCCTTCGGCGTGCTGCCGGCCTTCGCCCTGATCGACGCGTACAAGCCGTACAGCCAGACCGTGCTGGTCGTCCTGGTGCCCGTGCTGGTCGCGCTGGTGGTGCACCTGCGCCGGAGCGGGACGGACGCCTGGCGGACGCTGCTGCTGAAGGCGGCCGGCTTCGGCGCCCTGCTGGGCCTGATGTTCCTCACCTACTCCGGCTGGTTCCTGTGGAGCGGCCTGGGGGTGCTGGTCGCGGCCCTGGCGTACTTCCCCTGGCGGGCGGACCGCCGCAAGGGCCTGGCCTACCTCGGCGCCACCGGGGCCGCCTTCCTGCTGGTCTGCGGCAGCTATCTGGTGACGATGCTGACGGAGGGCCAGGACACCAAGGACTCCTCGTTCCGCTTCGACAACATGACCGACCCGGCGTACTTCCTGATGTGGCGCACGGACATGCCGGGCAAGGTGGGGGAGTGGCCCCTGCCCGGAGAGTTCGGCGGCATGGACCTGTTCGCCGTGGTGATGTTCGTCGCACTCGGCGCCGCCCTGTGGCTGGGCATCCGCAAGCCGCTGGTCGTCACCATCTGCTGCATGTTCGCGAGCGCCTGGCTGATGCGGATGTACATCGCCTCGCACATGTACGAGACCCAGACGGTCCAGCTCTACACCCGGACCAACAACCAACTGCTCTACTGCGGCCTGCTGTTGTGCGCCCTGGTCGCCCACCTGGTGTCGCTCCGGGTGATGGAGCGCCGGCAGGCCACCGAGGCCGGGGACGGCGCCGGGGCGGGCCTGCCCGGCCCGCGGGTCGCCGTCGTCGGTACGCTGTTCGCTCTCCTCTTCCTGCTCGGCACGGTCTCGTCCTCGATGGCGGACCGTTACATGCCGGCGAAGGAGAACACCTACCGCATCCTGCCGTGGGTTTCGCACACCGTGCAGAAGCTCGACGGCACGTGCCCGAAGTTCGCGCCCGGCGGGCAGTGCTCGCAGAAGGGCGACCAGACGTGGGAAACCATGATCAAGTGACCGGTTCCCGCCCCTGAGCCCGAGCTGACCCGAAGGTCCTTTCCAGATGATGATCACCGCCGTCAAGAGCCTCGCCGACCGGCTCGTCGCCTCGCCGAGGCGGCTGTGGCTCGCCGCGTTCGCGATCTTCTTCGCACTCAGCGCGTCCTGGTCGATCTCCACGCCGACCGGAGCCTCACCGGACGAGCACGCCCACCTGGTCAGGGCGGCGGCCGTCGCCCGCGGCCAGATCGACGGCCGGGAGGTCATGGTCCCGCACGTGGTGGGGGGCATCGAGGGGCAGTTCGCCGAGACCGGCGTCGAGCTCCCGCGCATCTACCAGGACGTCAAGGACGTCAACGCCTGCTACGTCTTCGAGCCCGGCATCCCGGCGGCCTGCGCCCCGGAGCTCAAGGAGCGCCCCGGGACGACCCTGGTGACCACGGCGGCGGGCCGCTACCACCCGGCGTACTACCTCGCCGTGGGCTGGCCCAGCCGTCTGGTGCACGGCGAGAAGGCGTTCTACCTGATGCGCCTGATGTCGGCGCTGATCTGCTCCGCCCTGGCGGCGAGCGCGGTGGTCTCGGCGGCGGAGTGGCGGCGGCGGTCCTTCACCCTGCTCGGCACGGTCACCGCGACCACCCCGATGGCGCTGTTCATGTTCGGCGTGGTCAACCCGAGCGGTCCGGAGATCGCGGCGGGAATCCTGGTCTGGAGCGCCGGCCTGCCGATGCTGATGAGCCCGGACCCGCACCTGCTGAACCGCCGGCTGGCCCGGCTCGGCGTCGGTGCGCTGGTGCTGATCAGCATCCGGCCGCTCGGCCTGATCTGGTTCTGCGGGGCCCTGTTCTTCGGGCTGCTGCTGGGCCGCAAGGGCGCGCTGCGCGACGTGCTGCGCCGCCGGGCGACCTGGCTCTGGGGCGTCCTGGCGCTGGCGACGGCCGGCTGGGCCCTGGCCTGGTCGTCGAGCCACCCGGACAACTCGGTCATCGATGCGAGCGACCTCACTCCGGTGCTCGCGGCCAGGAAGACCTTCGACAACGGCCTGCTGTACATCAAGCAGATGGTCGGTTACTTCGGGTGGCTGGACGCGCAGTCGCCGGCCGCCACGCTGGTGGTCTGGTGCGGCGTGGTGATCGCCCTGGCGATGCTCGCCCTGGTCTACGCCCGGTTCAGGGACGCCCTGGCGATCGGCGGCGTGCTGATCGGCATCGTGGTGATACCGATAACAGCACAGGCCCTGCAGAGCCAGCTGGGCATGATCTGGCAGGGCCGGTACCTGCTGCCGTTCGCCGTCGGACTGCCGATCATGTGCGCCGCGATCTGCCACGAGCGGATGCCCTGGGGCGGCTTCGCCTGGCGCCGGCTGCTGGTGATGTTCGGCTTCTCGCTCGCCCTGGTCAACGCCGCGGCCTTCCTGTGGGCGCTGCGCCGCAACACGGTCGGCACCGAGGGGCCGCTGCTGATCAGCCCGGCCCACTGGGCCCCGTACGGGGGCTGGGCGGTGTGGCTGGTCGTGTACACGCTGGCCGCGCTGGCGCTGGGGCTGTTCGTGGCGGCGTCGGACAACCGGGAACGCCCGCTGCCGGACTCCTCCGGGACGGCCGGGGGCGGCTCCGCGGAGGGTCCTCCCCGGCTCGCCGGGGCCCACGCGGAGGCGTAGGGTTTCGCCGTGCGGGGGGTGCCCGGTTGTGGTAGAGAGCCCCGCCCCAGGGCCGGTTCCCGGTCCGCTTCCGGCGCAAGCCCCCGCGACCTGCGGCGTTGCATTTGTTTTGACCGCGCCCGATGCGCTAGGTACGCTCTGACCTTGTGCCTGGGGTGTCCCCGGGTCCTTTGCGTGCATGCACACCGGTCGCCGCGCCGAGCCGGAGCGCCTCCCAGCGCCCCGAGCGTAGAGCGCCGTCGCTGTACATCAGCCATGGGATTCCGTGTCGTAACACGCCCAACACACCCGACCGCGTGGGTCGACCACGGGGTCGGGTGCGAGGGAAACACCACAGGTTAGTTCCACCAAGCCTTGGCACACAGAAAACGGAGAAACGGTGCCTACGATCCAGCAGCTGGTCCGAAAGGGCCGGCAGGACAAGGTCGAGAAGAACAAGACTCCCGCGCTGAAGGGTTCCCCGCAGCGTCGTGGGGTCTGCACGCGTGTGTACACGACCACCCCGAAGAAGCCGAACTCGGCGCTTCGTAAGGTCGCCCGTGTGCGCCTCACCAGCGGGATCGAGGTCACCGCTTACATTCCGGGCGAGGGCCACAACCTGCAGGAGCACTCCATCGTGCTGGTGCGCGGTGGTCGTGTGAAGGACCTTCCTGGTGTCCGCTACAAGATCATCCGCGGTTCGCTTGACACCCAGGGTGTCAAGAACCGCAAGCAGGCTCGCAGCCGCTACGGCGCCAAGAAGGAGAAGTAAGAATGCCTCGTAAGGGCCCCGCCCCGAAGCGCCCGGTCATCATCGACCCGGTTTACGGCTCCCCGGTCGTCACTCAGCTGGTCAACAAGATCCTGCTGCACGGCAAGCGCTCCACCGCCGAGCGGATCGTCTACGGCGCCCTCGAGGGCGTCCGTGAGAAGACCGGCTCGGACCCGGTCGTGACGCTGAAGCGCGCGCTGGAGAACGTCAAGCCGGCCCTCGAGGTCAAGTCCCGCCGTGTCGGTGGCGCGACCTACCAGGTTCCGGTCGAGGTCCGTCCGGGCCGCGCCAGCACCCTGGCGCTGCGCTGGATGGTCGGCTACTCGCGCGCCCGTCGCGAGAAGACCATGACCGAGCGCCTGATGAACGAGATCCTCGACGCCAGCAACGGCCTGGGCGCTTCCGTGAAGCGTCGCGAGGACACCCACAAGATGGCCGAGTCCAACAAGGCCTTCGCGCACTACCGCTGGTAGTCCCTACCCCGTCACTAGACAGAGAGAGAACGAGCCACCATGGCTGCAACCTCCCTTGACCTCGCCAAGGTCCGCAACATCGGGATCATGGCGCACATCGACGCGGGCAAGACCACCACCACCGAGCGGATCCTGTTCTACACCGGTGTCTCGTACAAGATCGGTGAGGTCCACGATGGCGCTGCCACCATGGACTGGATGGAGCAGGAGCAGGAGCGCGGCATCACGATCACGTCGGCCGCGACGACCTGTCACTGGACGGTCGACGACGCCGACCACACCATCAACATCATCGACACCCCGGGTCACGTCGACTTCACCGTCGAGGTGGAGCGTTCGCTGCGCGTCCTCGACGGTGCCGTGACGGTGTTCGACGGTGTCGCCGGTGTCGAGCCCCAGTCCGAGACCGTGTGGCGGCAGGCTGACCGCTACGGCGTCCCGCGCATCTGCTTCATCAACAAGCTGGACCGCACGGGCGCCAACTTCTTCTTCTGCGTCGACACCATCGTGGAGCGCCTCGGCGCCACCCCGCTGGTGATGCAGCTGCCGATCGGCGCCGAGGCGGACTTCCAGGGCGTTGTCGACCTGGTCCGCATGAAGGCGCTGGTCTGGTCCGCCGAGGCCGCCAAGGGCGAGATGTACGACATCGTCGACATCCCGGCCGACCTGGTGGACCAGGCGAACGAGTACCGCGAAGCGCTGATCGACACGATCTCGAACGTCAGCGACGAGGTCATGGAGCTCGCCCTCGAGGGCGAGGAGATCCCGGTCGAGCTGCTGCAGGACGCGATCCGCAAGGGCACCCTGAACTCGGACTTCACTCCGATCTTCTGCGGTACCGCCTTCAAGAACAAGGGCGTTCAGCCCCTGCTCGACGCCGTCGTCAAGTACCTGCCGTCGCCGCTGGACATCGAGTCCATCGAGGGCACGAAGCCGAACGACCCGGAGACCAAGATCTCCCGCAAGGCTTCGGACGACGAGCCGCTGGCCGCTCTGGCGTTCAAGATCATGTCCGACCCGCACCTGGGCAAGCTCACCTTCGTCCGGATCTACTCCGGTCGCCTGGAGTCCGGCACCTCGGTGCTGAACGCCGTGAAGGGCAAGAAGGAGCGCATCGGCAAGATCTACCGCATGCACGCGAACAAGCGTGAGGAGATCGAGTCGGTGGGCGCCGGCGACATCGTCGCCGTCATGGGCCTGAAGCAGACCACCACCGGTGAGACGCTGGCCGACGAGAAGAACCCGGTCATCCTGGAGTCCATGGACTTCCCGGCCCCGGTCATCCGCGTCGCCATCGAGCCCAAGTCCAAGGGTGACCAGGAGAAGCTGGGTGTTGCCATCCAGCGTCTCGCCGAGGAGGACCCGTCCTTCCAGGTCAACACGGACGAGGAGACCGGCCAGACGATCATCGCGGGCATGGGCGAGCTGCACCTCGAGGTGCTGGTCGACCGCATGCGCCGTGAGTTCAAGGTCGAGGCCAACGTCGGCAAGCCGCAGGTCGCGTACCGCGAGACGATCCGTCAGGCCGTCGAGCGCATCGACTACACCCACAAGAAGCAGACCGGTGGTTCCGGTCAGTTCGCCAAGGTGCAGATCGCGATCGAGCCGCTCGAGCAGGCCGAGGGCTACGAGTTCGTCAACCAGGTCACCGGTGGCCGTGTCCCGCGGGAGTACATCCCGTCGGTCGACGCCGGCTGCCAGGAGGCCATGGAGTTCGGTGTGCTCGCCGGCTACCCGCTCCAGGGTGTCCGCGTGAAGCTGCTGGACGGCCAGGCGCACGACGTCGACTCCTCCGAGCTCGCGTTCAAGATCGCCGGTTCGATGGCCTTCAAGGAAGGCGCGAGGAAGGCCAAGCCGGTCATCCTCGAGCCGATGATGGCCGTCGAGGTCACCACGCCCGAGGACTACATGGGCGACGTGATCGGTGACATCAACTCTCGCCGTGGCCAGATCCGGTCCATGGACGAGCGTCACGGTGCCCGCGTCGTCACGGCGCTGGTGCCCCTCTCCGAGATGTTCGGCTACGTCGGTGACCTGCGCAGCAAGACCTCTGGTCGCGCCAGCTACTCGATGCAGTTCGACTCGTACGCCGAGGTCCCCAAGGCCGTGGCTGAGGAGATCATCGCCAAGTCCAAGGGCGAGTGACGTCCCGATATTTCGGGATGATCGCGACCCCTTAGGCTATTAGGAGGCGACCCGGGAGATTCCGGACGGACTCTCCCGGGGCCTCCGGCCCCCTACCCCGCGGGACGGTACGAGGTGCTTCCGGCACCGCGAACCAAGCCCGATCAAGACCAACTGACGTCAGCACGGCGTACAGGATCTGTCCTCAGGAGGACTGCAGTGGCGAAGGCGAAGTTCGAGCGGACGAAGCCCCACGTCAACATCGGCACCATCGGTCACATCGACCACGGTAAGACGACCCTTACCGCGGCGATCACCAAGGTGCTGCACGACGCTCACCCGGACATCAACCCCTTCACGCCGTTCGACCAGATCGACAAGGCGCCGGAGGAGCGGCAGCGCGGTATCACCATCTCGATCGCGCACGTCGAGTACCAGACCGAGGCGCGTCACTACGCCCACGTCGACTGCCCGGGTCACGCGGACTACATCAAGAACATGATCACCGGTGCGGCCCAGATGGACGGTGCGATCCTCGTCGTCGCCGCCACCGACGGCCCGATGCCGCAGACCAAGGAGCACGTCCTCCTGGCCCGCCAGGTCGGCGTTCCGTACATCGTCGTCGCCCTGAACAAGGCCGACATGGTGGACGACGAGGAGATCCTGGAGCTCGTCGAGCTCGAGGTCCGTGAGCTCCTCTCCGAGTACGAGTTCCCGGGCGACGACCTGCCGGTCGTCCGCGTCTCCGCGCTGAAGGCGCTGGAGGGCGACAAGGAGTGGGGCGAGAAGCTCCTCGGCCTCATGGCCGCGGTCGACGAGGCCATCCCGACCCCGGCCCGCGCCGTGGACCAGCCGTTCCTGATGCCGATCGAGGACGTCTTCACGATCACCGGTCGTGGCACCGTCGTCACCGGTCGTATCGAGCGTGGCATCCTCAAGGTCAACGAGACTGTCGACATCATCGGCATCAAGGAGACCAAGACCACCACCACGGTCACCGGCATCGAGATGTTCCGCAAGCTGCTCGACGAGGGCCAGGCCGGTGAGAACGTCGGTCTGCTGCTCCGTGGCATCAAGCGCGAGGACGTCGAGCGCGGCCAGGTCATCATCAAGCCGGGTTCGGTCACGCCGCACACCGACTTCGAGGCCCAGTCCTACATCCTGTCGAAGGACGAGGGTGGCCGTCACACCCCGTTCTTCAACAACTACCGCCCGCAGTTCTACTTCCGTACCACGGACGTGACCGGCGTCGTGACCCTCCCCGAGGGCACCGAGATGGTCATGCCGGGCGACAACACCGCCATGACCGTCGCGCTGATCCAGCCGATCGCCATGGAGGAGGGCCTGAAGTTCGCCATCCGTGAGGGTGGCCGCACCGTCGGCGCCGGCCAGGTCACCAAGATCATCAAGTAATTGGTGCTCTGACCTGCCTGCCTCGTACAGGCCGAGTCCGAAGGGCCCCGCGCACCGCAACGGTGGGCGGGGCCCTTCGGCGTCTCACGGGGCATTCACCAGGAGCGCGCCTCCTCTCACCGGCCGCTCATCGCAGACTGTTATGGTCGGGCCACCAACCAGCCCCGCCTTCGCGGAAAGTGGGACCAACGCATGTCAACGGCACCGCTGTTGTCGGTCGTGATGCCGATCTACAACGAGCAGGAGGCGCTCCCGCTGACCGTCGAACGGCTCCGGCCGATCCTCGACGGGCTCGGCGTGGCCTACGAGGTGGTCGGCGTCGACGACGGCAGCACCGACGTGACCCCGGTGCTGATGCAGAAGATCCGCCAGGACTGGCCGGAGTTCCGCGTCGTCCGCTTCGCCCGCAACTCGGGCCACCAGGCCGCCCTCACCGCCGGCATCCACCGGGCCTTCGGCGAGTACGTCGTCTCCATCGACGCCGACCTCCAGGACCCGCCGGAGAAGATCCCCGAGATGCTGGAGCTCGCCCGCGAGCAGGGCCTGGACATCGTCTACGGCGTGCGCGGCGACCGGGGCACCGACACCTTCTTCAAGCGGCACACCGCCGGCGCCTACTACCGGCTGATGCGCAGGCTGGTCGGCAAGCGGATGCCCAACCAGGCCGGCGACTTCCGGCTGCTCAGCCGGGCCGCGGTGGACGCGCTCAAGGCGATGCCCGAGCACCAGCCGGTCTACCGGCTGCTGGTGCCCTGGCTGGGCTTCCCCAGCGGCGAGGTGGTCTACACGCGGGAGGAGCGGGTCGCGGGCAGCACCCACTACCCGCTGTCCAAGATGGTCCGGCTCGCGCTGGACAGCATCACCAACTTCTCCGCCGCCCCGCTGCGGCTGGCCACCTGGCTCGGGCTGATCAGCTTCCTGGTCTGCATCCTGCTGGCGCTCTACACGACGATCTCGTACGCCGTCGGCTCCACCGTGCCCGGCTGGTCCTCGCTGTTCATAGGGATGCTCTTCATCGGCGCCGTGCAGCTGGTCTGCGTCGGCCTGCTGGGCGAGTACGTCGGCCGGATCTACTCGGCGGTCCAGGCGCGACCCGCGTACTTCGTGGGCTACGACTCGGCCGAGGAGCAGGACCGGTACGGTACGGGCGCGTGAACGAGATCCTCTCCGCGGCCAGGGACGAGCGCGACAAGCCCGCCGAGGCGCCGCCCCGGCCGGTCCGCCGGCAGCTGCCGTCCTTCCTGGTCATCGGGGTGCTGAGCACCCTCTTCTACCTGGCGCTGTACGTACTGCTGCGGCCGGTCACCTCGCCGCAGACGGCCAACCTGGTGGCCATGGCGGTCAGCGCGGTGGCCAACACCGCGGCCAACCGCCGCTTCACCTTCGGCATCACGGGTCCGGACGGCGCGGTGCGCCACCAGCTCCAGGGCGCGGTCGCGTTCCTGATCGGGCTCGGGCTCAGCAGCGGGGCCCTGGCGCTGCTGGACGCGGTGGTGCCGCACGCCTCGCGGGCCGTCGAGGTGGCCGGTCTGGTGGTGGCCAACGGCCTCGCCACGGTGGCCCGGTTCGTGCTGCTCAAGCTGTGGGTGTTCCGGAAGTACTGAGCCCGGCCGGCGCCACCGCGGCCGCGACGACGGCCGACACGACGACGGCCGACGCGGCGACGGGGGGAACGACGACGGAGGGGACGCGTGCCGCTGCACGCGTCCCCTCCGTGGGCCGGGCTCCGCTACTGCTGCCGCAGCGACTCCGTGTAGGCCTTGCAGGCCTGGTAGTCCGGCAGCAGGCCGCCGGCGAGGGCCTCCGCGAGGGTGGGCGCCACCTCGTCGCGGGCGGACAGCTGCGGGGCGTCGGTCGGCCACTCGATGCCGAGGTCCGGGTCCAGCGGGTGCACGCCGTGCTCGCCGGTCGGGTTATACGTCGCCGAGCAGAGGTAGGTCAGCGTGGCGTCGTCGGTGAGGGCGCAGAAGCCGTGGCCGAGGCCCTCCGGGATGTAGACGGCCTTGCGCTCGGTGTCGTCCAGCCGGACGAACTCCCACCTGCCGAAGTTCGGCGAGCCGACCCGCAGGTCGACGATGACGTCCAGCACCGCGCCGCGGGTGCAGGCCACGTACTTGGCCTGGCCGGGCGGGACGTCGGCGAAGTGGATGCCGCGGACGACGTCCTTGGCGGAGAGCGACAGGTTGGCCTGGGCCAGGTTCAGCGGGTGGCCGACGACCTCGGCGAGGCGGTCGAAGCGGTACCACTCGGTGAAGTGGCCGCGGGCGTCGCCGTGCACCTGCGGGGTGATCTCGAAGGCGCCCTCGATGGAGAGCTCGCGGAACTTCACTTGGCGGCCGCCTCGTCGAGCAGGGCCACCAGGTACTGGCCGTAGCCGCTCTTCAGCAGCGGCTCGGCGAGCTCGCGCAGCTGGGCGTCGTCGATCAGCCCGGCCCGCCAGACGGCCTCCTCGATGCAGCCGATCTTGAAGCCCTGGCGCTCCTCGATGACCCGGACGAACTCCGAGGCCTGGACCATCGACACGAACGTGCCGGTGTCCAGCCAGGCGGTGCCGCGGTCGAGGATCGTCACGTGCAGGTCGCCGGTGCGCAGGTAGGCGTCGTTGACGGCGGTGATCTCCAGCTCGCCGCGGGCGCTCGGCTTCAGGGTGCGGGCGATCTCGACGACCCGGTTGTCGTAGAAGTACAGGCCGGGGACGGCGTAGCGGGACTTGGGCTCGGTCGGCTTCTCCTCGATCGACATGACCTGACCGGTCTCGTCGAACTCGACCACGCCGTACGCGGTCGGGTCGGCCACCGGGTAGGCGAACACCCGGCCGCCCTTGATGTCGGAGTGCTCGGTGAGCGCGGTGCCCAGGCCGGTGCCGTGGAAGATGTTGTCGCCGAGGATCAGGGCCACCGGCTCGTCACCGATGAAGTCCGCGCCGAGCACGAAGGCCTGGGCGATGCCCTCGGGCTTCTCCTGGACGGCGTACTCGAGCTTCAGACCGAACTGGGAGCCGTCACCCAGGAGGCGCTCGAACTGGTCCCGGTCGTTCGGGGTGGTGATGATCAGGATTTCGCTTATCCCGGCCATCACGAGGGTCGAGAGGGGGTAGTAGATCATCGGCTTGTCGAAGACCGGGAGGAGCTGCTTCGACACCGCACGGGTCAGGGGCCACAGCCGCGAGCCGGTGCCGCCGGCCAGGAGGATTCCACGCATGGGTGCACCCTATTCGAGATCGGTGAACGCAGGAGGGGCCGGGGCGGGAGGGCGTTCGGGCGGCGGTAGACTACGCGCATTATGCGCATCCTCGTGACCGGCGGCGCCGGGTTCATCGGTTCGGAGTTCGTCCGTCAGCTCCTCGGGGCTGACGAGAACGCCCGGATCACGGTCTTTGACAAGCTCACCTACTCGGGTGTCCTGGAGAACCTGGCCCCGGTGGCCGGCCACCAGGGCTACACCTTCGTCCAGGGCGACATCTGCGACGCGGACGCCGTCGACCAGGTCATGCCGGGCCACGACGTGGTGGTGCACTTCGCCGCCGAGTCCCACGTGGACCGCTCGATCGCCGGTGCGGGCCCCTTCGTCCTCACCAACGTCGTCGGCACCCAGGTGCTGCTCGACGCGGCCCGCAAGCACGGCATCGGCCGCTTCGTGCACATCTCCACCGACGAGGTGTACGGCTCGATCAGCGAGGGCTCCTGGACGGAGACCTGGCCGCTGGTGCCCAACTCCCCGTACTCGGCCTCCAAGGCCTCCTCCGACCTGCTGGCGCTGGCCTACCACCGCACCCACGGCATGGACGTCGTGGTGACCCGCTGCTCCAACAACTACGGGCACTACCAGTTCCCGGAGAAGGTCATCCCGCTGTTCACCACCAACCTGATCGACGGCAAGAAGGTGCCGCTGTACGGCGACGGTGGCAACGTCCGCGACTGGCTGCACGTCTCGGACCACTGCCGGGCCATCGAGCTGGTCATGCGCGGCGGCCGCGCGGGTGAGGTCTACAACATCGGCGGCGGCACCGAGGCGACCAACAAGGAGCTGACCGGCCTGCTGCTGGAGGCCGCCGGCGCCGGCTGGGAGATGGTCGAGCACGTCGAGGACCGCAAGGGCCACGACCTCCGCTACTCGATCGACATCAGCAAGATCCGCGAGGAGCTCGGCTACGAGCCGCAGGTCCGCTTCGAGGACGGCCTCGCCGCGACCATCGCCTGGTACCGCGAGAACCGCGCCTGGTGGGAGCCGCTGAAGCAGAAGGCGGCCCTGGCCAAGTGACTGTGAACGCCGCCGGCCGGGTGCGCTGGCTGGTCACCGGCGCGGCCGGGATGCTCGGGCGGGACGTGCTGTCGGTGCTCGGCACCGACCCGGCCGCCGAGATCACCGCGCTGCGCCGGGCAGACCTCGACATCACCGACGCGGCGGCCGTCCAGGCCGCCGTCGAGGGCCACGACATCGTGGTCAACTGCGCCGCGTGGACGAACGTGGACGCCGCGGAGACCGAGGAGGACGCCGCCACCGCCGTCAACGGCACCGGTGTGCGCCACCTGGCCGCGGCCTGCGCCAAGAGCGGCGCGCGGCTGCTGCACGTCTCCACCGACTACGTCCTGCCGGGCGACGCCACCGAGCCCTGCCCGGAGGACGCCCCGACCGCGCCGGTGAACGCGTACGGCCGCGGCAAGCTGCTGGGGGAGCGGGCGGTCGCCGAACTGCTCCCCGGCGACGGCTACATCGTGCGCACCGCCTGGCTGTACGGCGAGCACGGCCCGAACTTCGTGGCCACCATGCTCAAGCTCGCCGCCCAGCGGGACACCCTGGACGTGGTGGACGACCAGCACGGCCAGCCGACCTGGTCGTACGCGCTGGCCAGCCGGCTGGTCGAGCTCGGCCGGGCCGCGCTCGCCGGGCAGGCCCCGGCCGGGGTCTACCACGGCACCGCGAGCGGCCGCACCACCTGGTGCGGGCTGGCCCGCGAGACCTACGCGCTGAGCGGCCTGGACCCGGAGCGGATCCGTCCGACCACGTCGGAGGCCTTCGTCCGCCCGGCCGCCCGGCCCGCGTTCAGCGTGCTGGCCCACGACCGCTGGGCCGCCGCCGGGCTGGCGCCGCTGCCCGAGTGGCGGGCCATGCTGGCCGAGGCCCTGGGCCGGCCCGTCTTCGCCGAACTGGCCGCCACGGCCCGGACCACGGAGAGCGACAGACCTCGGTGAAGAAAGCACTGACGAAGGTGGCTGCCGCGCTACCGCCGGGAACCCTGGCGGTGGCCGGCGGCACCGTCGTATTGGGCGCCGCCTCCTACATCCACCTCGGGGTGGCGGGCCACAGCCTGTCGGTCGAGGACATGGCGAACGTCTCACTGCTGTGGACGATCGTGATGTCCGTCGGCATCGGCGTCTTCTTCCCGATCGAGCAGGAGCTCACCCGGATCGTCGCGGCGCGCGCGGCGCTCGGCCACGGCGCCGCCCCGGTGCTGCGCCGGGCGACCCTGCTCACCGGCGGCATCCTCGCGGTGGTCCTGGCCGTCCTCGGCGCCGCCTCAGGCCCGATCGCCGACAAGGTGTTCCACGGCGACCGCTCGCTGGTCCTGGCGCTCGGCGGGGCCTTCCTCGGCATGGCCGTCTGCTACCTCACCCGTGGCGTCCTGGCCGGCCTCGGCCGCTTCGGCGCGTACGGCACCCAGCTCGGCCTGGACGGCGGCCTGCGGATCGGCCTGGCCTTCGGCTGCGCGGTGGCCGGGGTGCACTCCGCGCTCGCGTTCAGCCTGATCCTGGCCGTCGCGCCGGTCCTCGCGACGATCGTCACGCTGCCGCCGCTGCTGCGCGCGGTCAAGCCGGGCCCGAAGGTCCCCTGGCCCGAGCTCTACTCCGGGCTCGGCCTGCTGATCCTCTCCACCCTGCTGTCCCAGCTGGTGGTCAACGCCGCGGTGATGAGCACCAAGCTGCTCGCCCCGACCGAGTCCGCGCTGATCGCCGCGCTGCTCAACGCGCTGGTCCTGGCCCGGGTGCCGCTGTTCGTCTTCGGTTCGCTCCAGGCCTCGCTGCTCAGCGGCCTCTCCAAGGCGATCGCGATGGGGGACCGGGCCGCGTTCACCGGGATGCTCACCCGGATCGCCGGCGTGGTGGGCCTGCTCGGCGTGGCGGGCGGGATCCCCGCCACCCTGCTCGGCCCCTGGCTGATCCAGGTGCTCTTCGGAGCCGCGCCGGTGCTCGGCCGCCTCGACTTCTTCTGGTTGTCCCTCGGCACCGTGGCGTACATGTTCGCGATGGTCCTCGGCCAGGCGCTGATGGTATTCAAGCGGCACAACCTCCAGCTGCTGTGCTGGGCGGTGGGCAGCGCCGTGCTGGCGGGGGTCACGTTCATGCCGGGCGAGGTGTCCACCCGCGTGATCCTGGCCTACGTGGCGGGTTCCGCGGCCACCGTCATCGGTATGCTGGCCGCACTCCGGCTGAGCTTCGCCCGTTCGGTGACGAACTCCGCCGGGCCTGCCCGGCAGCAGGGGGACGAGGCCGTCGCTGTGCTGAGCAGCCGGACGGCCGACGAATGACCGTGCCCGCCCCCCATCCGCAGGACACCGCGCACGAGCGCGGGCCAGACCCCATCCATGGAGCCTCCGTGTCCCAGTACGACGATGTTTGGCTGGTGATCCCGGCCTACAACGAGGGCCAGGTGATCGCCGACGTTGTGGAGGGGGCGCGAAAGACGTTCCCGAACATCGTGGTGGTCGATGACGGCAGCGGCGACGACTCGGCCAAGCACATCATGGAGACCGGTGCGCACCTGGTGCGCCACCCGGTCAACCTCGGCCAGGGCGCGGCCCTCCAGACCGGCCTCGCCTACGCCCTGGCCCAGCCGGGCGCCAAGTACTTCGCCACCTTCGACGCGGACGGTCAGCACCAGACCGCAGACGTCGAGAAGATGGTGGCGCTGCTCCGGGAGGGCGACACGGACGTCGTCCTCGGCTCGCGCTTCATCGAGCAGAACGGGCAGGTGCCGTGGATCAAGCGGGTCGTCCTGCGTACCGCGGCGACCGTCAGCCCGACCGCGCGCAAGCTCAAGCTGACCGACTCCCACAACGGCCTGCGGGTGCTGACCCGCGAGGCCGCGGGCCGGCTGCGGATCACCATGAACGGCATGGCGCACGCGTCGGAGATCGTCAGCTTCCTCGCCGGCTCCGACCTCCGGGTCGCCGAGCTCCCGGTGGACATCCTGTACACCGATTACTCACGCGCCAAGGGTCAGTCCCTGATCAACGGCGTCAACATCATCTTCGACATCTCGCTGCGGGAGCGTAGCCGCCGATGAAATTCTTCTGGATCCAGCTGGTTCTCATTCTCGGCTCGGTCACTCTCGCCTTCATGTTCATCCGGCGTTGGGACCGTGCCAACACCCGCGCCTGGAAGCGCATCGCGTTCTCGGTCTTCGTGCTCGTGAACATCTACGCGGTGCTGCGTCCCACCGACGTGACCTGGCTGGCCCACCAGCTCGGCGTCGGCCGGGGCACCGACCTGGTGCTGTACGTGATGGTGCTGGCGATGGGCTTCCTGACCCTGAACACCTTCCTGCGCTTCCGCTCCCTGGAGAAGAAGCTCACCGACCTGGCGCGCACCGTGGCGATCAACGAGGGCGCCCGGCTGAACGAGGAGCGCTTCGACCTGGACCTGCCGGTCTCGGCTCCGGTCGACCGCAGCAAGGCCTGATCCCGTGGCGACCTTCGAGTTCATGCTGCCGTACTACGGCGACGTGGCACTGATGCAGGCCGCGGTGCGGAGCATCCTCGCGCAGACCGACCGGGACTTCCGGCTGACCGTCATCGACGACGGCAAGGAGCCGGACGTCCCCGGCTGGTTCGCCTCGCTCGGCGACGACCGGGTGAGCTACCTGCGCAACGAGCAGAACCTCGGCATCACCAGGAACTTCCAGAAGTGCGTGGAGCTGTCCACGGCCGACCACGTGGTCATCATGGGCTGCGACGACCTGTTGCACCCGCACTACCTGGAGACCGTCCGGGAGATCGTCAGGGTCAACCCGGACCTGGGCATGGTGCAGCCGGGCGTCGAGGTCATCGACGGCGCCGGCGAGGTCAGCCGCTCCGGCCTGGCGGACAACGTCAAGGAGAAGATCTACGCGCCGACCGTCAAGGGCCGGCGGCTGATGGGCGGGGAGGAGCTGGCCGCGAGCGTGCTGCGCGGCAACTGGCTCTACTTCCCGTCGATCTGCTGGCGGGGCGAGGCGCTGCGCGCGGTCAGCTTCCGTGACGAGTACTCGGTGATCCAGGACCTGGCCCTGGTCGTCGACCTGCTGGAGCGCGGCGAGCAGATGATGGTGGACAACACCACCGTCGTCTTCCAGTACCGCCGGCACGCCGTCAGCGAGTCCTCGGTGCAGGCCTTCTCCGGCACCCGGTTCACCGAGGCGGAACGGTACTTCAACGCGGTGGCCGAGCGGATGGACGCCCGCGGCTGGCCGAAGGCCGCCCGCGCGGCCCGGTTCCGCAGCGCCTCCCGCCTGCACGCGCTGACCATGCTGCCGGGCGCGCTGAAGCGCGGCCAGCGGGGCGGGGCCAAGGTCCTGGTCCGGCACGCGCTGACCGGCGGGCAGCGGCACGAAGGCTGAGCAACCCCCACGACCGGCTCCGACACGGTGACACCTGAGGGTGAACCGCCGTTTCGGAGCCGGTCGTTGTGGTCTGTGGAGGGTGAACGCGCTGGATGCGCGGGATCGGCGCGTGGCAGACTTCCGGTGCGATCCGAGGACCGACGGGACGAGCCCGGGCCCGTGACGCCGCCGCTTGCCGGCCGTGACGAGATCGTCAATTCACACAAGTAGGGAAGTGTCCCGAGTGCAGCCGCTGATCGACTCTGCCCACACCTCCGACGGGCAAGGCCGGAGTGAGGACGGCGGCGGGAACGCGCCCGACGGCCCGGCCCCGGCGGTACCCGCCCGGCTGCGGGAGCTGGCCGCCCACCGCTGGTTCTGGCCGGTGGCCCTGCTGCTCGGGTACGGCGCACAGGTGGCCTTCCGCCTGATGCTGTCGATCCACAACTACTTCCCGTCGGTGCACGCCGACGAGGACTCGTACCTGGTGATCGCGCGGGTGCTGGCCGGCCGGCCGACCACCGAGATGCCGGTCGGCGTGGTGATCCCCGGCGGGTACCCGCTGCTGATCTCGCCGGCCCTGCGGATCGCCGACAACCCGGCCACCGCGTACCACCTGGTCATGGGCATCAACGCGGTGCTCAACGCGCTGGTGTTCCCGCTGGTCGTGGTCGCGGCGCGCCGGCTGGGCCTGTCCAGGCCGCAGGCGTACCTGGTGGGCACCGCCGTGGCGCTGGTGCCGCCGGTGATCTTCTACTCCCAGTTCGTCATGTCGGACACCGTGCTCCCGGTGCTCCTGCTGGTCTGGGTGATCGCGATGCACGGCTGGCTCTCGCCGGGCTCGCCCCGCCGCCGGGCGCTGTACGCGGCGGCGATGGGCCTGGCGGCCGGCTACACGATGGCCACCCACGACCGCGGCGGCGTGGTGGTGGCGCTGACCGCGCTGGTCCTGCTCGTGGTGCTGGCTGTCGGCTGGGCGCCGCGGCTCGCCTCGCTGGCCGGCGTCGGCGCCCTCGGCGTGACGTACCTGGGCGCGAAGCTGCTGGCGCGCTTCGTCGAGGCCCAGTTCAAGGACGTGCCGCCGAGCACCGTCGGCAACAAGGTCTTCGAGAACCTCGAGGACAGCAAGTACATCGGCACGATCATCGCCAGGACCTTCGGGCAGCTCTGGTACTTCATGACCTCCACGTACGGCTTCGGGGCGATCGCCTTCGTGCTGTGCGTGGTGGCCCTGTTCCACCGCCGCTTCTCGGTGGCCGAGCGGGTGGTCGCGTTCTGCATGACCGCCATGCTGTTCGGCACCGCGCTCGCCTCCGCGGCCGGCCTGGCGGACACCGAACGCGTCGACAACTGGGTGTACGCCCGGTACTGCGCGGTGCTGGTGCCGCTGTTCCTGCTGGTGGGCCTGGTCGCGCTGTTCCGGGCCGGGGTCCGCACGCTGCTGTGGGCGGCGCTGGCCGGCGCGGTGGTGATCGGGATCATCCAGGTGTCCGTCAGCGGGTACGCCGGCTCCGCGCTGAAGGAGTGGGCCGTCCCGTGGACCGTTCCGGACGCGATGTTCCTGGCCTCGTCCTGGGACAACCTGCACATGGGCCGCACGACCGTCGGCGCGCTGGCGGTGCTGGCCGCCTGCCTGCTGCTGCGGGTGGCCGGCGGGCGGCGGATCGTCGCCGCCGTGGTGGGCTGCGTGACGGTCTTCGCCGCGTACGCGACCGTCACGATCACCGACAACGTCGCCGAGCCGCACTCCAGGACCCGGTCGTACGAGGCCGTGGGCCTGGTGAAGGAGGCCGGCCTGCACAAGGGCGACAACCTGATCCTGGACTGGGACTTCGACTGGGGCGCCCGGATGGCGCTGGCCTACGAGGTCTACTGGGGCCGGGTCTGGACGGACAACGTCAAGGGCGGCAACAACCCGCCGGAGACGGCCACCGCGATGCTGCTGAAGCTCGGCGAGGGCGTCGCGCCGGAGGCCACCTGGCCGAAGCCGGAGCCGGGCTGGCACGTCGCGAAGTACAGCCGGGAGCACGGCTGGGTCCTCTGGCGCAAGGGCTGACCTGCGGGACCACCCCGTCGGGGCCGGTGAGGAGCACCTCACCGGCCCCGATTGGCATCCGGGCTGCTCTCTGTGGCAGTATGTCCAAGTTGCTCGGTTGAGTTGCCGATGCTGCGCGCCTCCCGCCGGGAGGACCGGAAGCGAGTCCCACGTACTCGTCGTTCCCGTGATGGCCGTCAAGCGTGAGTTCTACGCCACGGCAGCTGCGGGGCGAAAGTACGGGAATCTTCCGGGAAGCGTGAGCGGGGCCTCGACCCGGCGCCCCCACCCCGAAAGTTTGAAACCGACGAAGTGATTCGTTGGTTTTTTGCAAGCGCGAGTGCGACACGCCCGAGCGCGGGGGTCGGAGGGTGGTCGCGCAGTGACTAAGGACAAAGGACTACTGAGTAGCCATGGCGGGACAGAAGATCCGCATCCGGCTCAAGGCCTACGACCACGAGGTCATCGACTCTTCGGCGAAGAAGATCGTCGAGACGGTGATCCGTACTGGTGCGCAGGTCGCGGGCCCGGTGCCGCTGCCCACTGAGAAGAACGTGTACTGCGTCATCCGCTCGCCGCACAAGTACAAGGACTCGCGCGAGCACTTCGAGATGCGTACTCACAAGCGTCTGATCGACATCCTCGACCCCACGCCGAAGACGGTTGACTCGCTGATGCGTCTCGACCTGCCGGCTGGCGTCGACATCGAGATCAAGCTCTGAGAGGCGCACCGAAGATGGCTAAGCAGATTAAGGGCATCCTGGGCGAGAAGCTCGGCATGACCCAGGTCTGGGACGAGAACAACCGGGTCGTTCCGGTGACCGTCGTCAAGGCTGGGCCCAATGTCGTGACCCAGGTCCACACCGCCGACAGCGCGGCCGGCTACGACGCCGTCCAGATCGGCTTCGGCGAGATCGACCCCCGCAAGGTGAACAAGCCCCTCGCGGGCCACTTCGCCAAGGCCGGTGTCACCCCGCGCCGCCACCTGGTCGAGCTCCGTACCGCGGACGCGTCCGAGTACACCCTCGGCCAGGAGATCACCGCCGAGCTGTTCGAGGCGGGTGTCAAGGTCGATGTGACCGGCACCTCCAAGGGCAAGGGCTTCGCCGGTGTCATGAAGCGTCACAACTTCAAGGGCCTCGGCGCCGGTCACGGCGTGCAGCGCAAGCACCGTTCGCCCGGTTCCATCGGTGGCTGCGCCACCCCGGGCCGCGTGTTCAAGGGCCTGAAGATGGCCGGCCGGATGGGTCACGAGCGCGTGACCACCCAGAACCTGACCGTGCACGCGGTTGACGCGGAGAAGGGTCTGCTCCTTATCAAGGGTGCGATCCCGGGCCCGAACGGTGGCCTCGTCCTCGTCCGCACCGCGGCGAAGGGGCTGTGAAGGATATGAGCACCATTGACATCCTGTCGCCCTCGGGTGACAAGACCGGCAGCCTCGAGCTGCCGGCCGAGATCTTCGACGCGAAGGTCAGCGTTCCGCTGATGCACCAGGTCGTCGTGGCGCAGCTCGCTGCGGCCCGTCAGGGCACCCACAAGACCAAGACTCGTGGCGAGGTCCGCGGCGGCGGCAGGAAGCCGTACCGCCAGAAGGGCACCGGCCGCGCCCGTCAGGGCTCGACCCGTGCGCCGCAGTTCGCCGGCGGTGGCGTCGTGCACGGTCCCGTGCCGCGCGACTACTCGCAGCGGACCCCGAAGAAGATGATCGCCGCCGCCCTGCGCGGTGCGCTCACCGACCGGGCCCGCCACAACCGCATCCACGTCATCACCGACGTGACCGCGACCGAGGCGCCGTCGACCAAGGCCGCCAAGGGCCTCTTCGGCAAGATCACCGAGCGCAAGAACGTCCTCCTGGTCGTCGAGCGCGAGGACGAGCTGGGCCTGAAGTCCGCTCGCAACCTGCCGAACGTGCACATCCTGGACGCCGGTCAGCTGAACACCTACGACGTGCTCGTCTCCGACGATGTGGTCTTCACCCAGGCCGCCTTCGAGCGTTTCGTGGCCGGTCCGGCCGCGTCCGCCAAGGCCGTGGCTGCTGAGGGCGAGCTCGAAGGGAGCGCCGCCTGATGGCTGCGGAGATCACGAGCAAGACGTTCACGGACCCCCGTGACGTCCTGGTGAAGCCGGTCATCTCGGAGAAGAGCTACTCGCTCCTCGACGAGAACAAGTACACGTTCGTCGTGTCGCCCGGTGCCAACAAGACCCAGATCAAGCAGGCCGTCGAGGCGGTCTTCTCGGTCAAGGTCGAGTCCGTCAACACGCTCAACCGTCAGGGCAAGCGCAAGCGCTCCAAGACGGGCTTTGGCAAGCGCAAGGACACCAAGCGCGCCATCGTGACGCTGGCTGAGGGCAACCGCATCGACATCTTCGGTGGTCCGGTCTCCTAACGGGGATCGTGATCGTCGATAAGGACGAGGACGAGAGAGCCAAATGGGCATCCGCAAGTACAAGCCGACTACGCCGGGCCGTCGTGGCTCCAGCGTGGCCGACTTCGTAGAGATCACGCGGTCCACGCCGGAGAAGTCGCTGGTTCGCCCCCTGCACAGCAAGGGCGGCCGTAACAACGCCGGTCGGATCACCGCTCGCCACCAGGGTGGCGGCCACAAGCGCGCCTACCGCGTGATCGACTTCCGTCGTCACGACAAGGACGGCGTGCCGGCCAAGGTCGCGCACATCGAGTACGACCCGAACCGCACCGCGCGCATCGCGCTCCTGCACTACGCGGACGGCGAGAAGCGCTACATCATCGCGCCGCGCGGCATCGCGCAGGGTGACCGGATCGAGAACGGCGCTGGCGCCGACATCAAGCCGGGCAACAACCTGCCGCTGCGCAACATCCCGGTCGGTACCACCATCCACGCGGTGGAGCTGCGTCCCGGCGGCGGTGCCAAGCTGGCCCGCTCGGCCGGCTCCGGCATCCAGCTGCTGGCGCGTGAGGGCAAGATGGCGCACCTGCGCATGCCCTCCGGCGAGATCCGCCTGGTCGACGCGCGCTGCCGCGCGACCGTGGGCGAGGTCGGCAACGCCGAGCAGTCGAACATCAACTGGGGCAAGGCCGGCCGTATGCGCTGGAAGGGCGTCCGCCCGACCGTGCGTGGTGTGGCCATGAACCCGATCGACCACCCGCACGGTGGTGGTGAGGGTAAGACCTCCGGTGGTCGCCACCCGGTCTCGCCGTGGGGTAAGCCCGAGGGCCGTACCCGTCGCCCGAACAAGGCGTCGGACAAGCTCATCGTGCGCCGCCGCAAGACCAACAAGAAGCGCTAGGAGCAGGTCAGATGCCGCGCAGTCTCAAGAAGGGCCCCTTCATCGACGGCCACCTTCTCAAGAAGGTGGACGCGCAGAACGAGGCGGGTACCCAGAACGTCATCAAGACCTGGTCCCGTCGCTCCGTGATCTTCCCGGCCATGCTCGGCCACACGATCGCGGTGCACGATGGCCGTAAGCACGTCCCGGTGTTCGTCACCGAGTCGATGGTCGGCCACAAGCTCGGCGAGTTCGCGCCGACGCGCACGTTCCGCGGTCACGTCAAGGACGACCGCAAGTCGAAGCGTCGCTAGTCGCCAGCGAGATTACCGACTCAATGACTTACACCAGCAAGGGGACAACCATGGAAGCCAGGGCCCAGGCGCGGTACATCCGCGTCACGCCCATGAAGGCCCGCCGCGTGGTGGACCTCATCCGTGGCCTGAACGCCACGGAGGCCCAGGCGGTCCTGCGTTTCGCTCCGCAGGCCGCCACCGTGCCGGTCGGCAAGGTGCTCGACAGCGCCATCGCCAACGCCGTGCACAACTACAACCACAACAACGTGGACGACCTCGTCATCAGCGAGGCGTACGTTGACGAGGGCCCGACCCTGAAGCGGTTCCGTCCGCGTGCCCAGGGCCGTGCCTACCGGATCCGCAAGCGGACCAGCCACATCACCGTGGTCGTCAGCAGCAAGGAAGGGACCCGGTAATGGGCCAGAAGGTTAACCCGCACGGGTTCCGCCTCGGCATCAGCACGGACTTCAAGTCCCGCTGGTACGCCGACAAGCTGTACAAGGACTACGTCAAGGAAGACGTTGCCATTCGTCGCATGATGACGAAGGGCATGGAGCGCGCCGGCATCTCCAAGGTCGAGATCGAGCGCACCCGCGACCGCGTCCGCGTCGACATCCACACCGCGCGCCCCGGCATCGTCATCGGTCGCCGTGGCACCGAGGCCGACCGCATCCGCGGCGACCTCGAGAAGCTGACCGGCAAGCAGGTCCAGCTGAACATCCTCGAGGTCAAGAACCCCGAGCTGGACGCCCAGCTCGTGGCTCAGGGCGTCGCGGAGCAGCTGTCCTCGCGCGTCTCCTTCCGCCGTGCCATGCGCAAGTCGATGCAGGGCACCATGAAGTCCGGCGCCAAGGGCATCAAGGTCCAGTGCTCCGGTCGTCTCGGCGGCGCCGAGATGAGCCGTTCGGAGTTCTACCGCGAGGGCCGTGTGCCGCTGCACACCCTGCGCGCGAACGTCGACTACGGCTTCTTCGAGGCCAAGACGACCTTCGGCCGCATCGGCGTGAAGGTCTGGATCTACAAGGGCGACGTCAAGAACATCGCCGAGGTCCGCGCTGAGAACGCCGCTGCCCGCTCGGGCAACCGCCCGGCCCGTCCCGAGGGTGGTCGTCCCGCCCGCGGTGGCGAGCGCCGTGGTGGCGAGCGCGGTGGCCGTGGCCGTCGTCCCGCCGCTGCCGAGGCCCCCGCGGCCGCGGCCGCCGAGGCGCCGGCTGCCGAGAACACCGGAACGGAGGCCTGACTCCAATGCTGATCCCCCGTCGGGTCAAGCACCGCAAGCAGCACCACCCGAAGCGCCGCGGCGCTGCGAAGGGTGGCACCGAGCTCGCCTTCGGCGAGTACGGCATCCAGGCCGTCACCCCGGCCTACGTGACGAACCGGCAGATCGAGTCCGCTCGTATCGCCGTCACCCGTCACATCAAGCGTGGCGGCAAGGTCTGGATCAACATCTACCCGGACCGTCCGCTCACCAAGAAGCCGGCCGAGACCCGCATGGGTTCCGGTAAGGGTTCGCCCGAGTGGTGGATCGCGAACGTGCACCCGGGTCGGGTCATGTTCGAGCTGTCGTACCCCAACGAGAAGGTGGCTCGTGAGGCGCTGACCCGCGCTGCTCACAAGCTCCCGATGAAGTGCCGGATCATCCGGCGCGAGGCAGGTGAGAGCTGATGTCGGCCGGCACCAAGGCTGCTGACCTCCGCGAGCTGGACAACGAGGGTCTCGTTGCCAAGCTCCGTGAGGCCAAGGAGGAGCTGTTCAACCTCCGCTTCCAGGCGGCGACCGGGCAGCTCGACAACCACGGACGGCTCAAGCTCGTCCGTAAGGACATCGCGCGGATCTACACCCTGATGCGCGAGCGCGAGCTGGGCATCGAGACGGTGGAGAGCGCCTGATGACTGAGAACACCAACGAGACGCGCGGTTTCCGCAAGACCCGTGAGGGTCTCGTCGTCAGCGACAAGATGGACAAGACCGTCGTCGTCGCCGTCGAGGACCGCGTCAAGCACGCTCTGTACGGCAAGGTCATCCGCCGTACGAACAAGCTGAAGGCGCACGACGAGGCGAACGCCTGCGGCATCGGCGACCGGGTCCTCCTCGCGGAGACCCGCCCGCTGTCCGCGACGAAGCGCTGGCGCGTCGTCGAGATCCTCGAGAAGGCCAAGTAACGAAGTTGATGCGGTACGGCCGTATGTGCACCAGGCCCCTCGTGGGCGCTGGTGTGAGCAGCGGCCGGCCCGTCAGCTCTCGTTGACGATCAGGAGAAAGCTGTGATCCAGCAGGAGTCGCGACTGCGTGTCGCCGACAACACGGGCGCGAAGGAAATCCTTTGCATCCGCGTTCTCGGCGGTTCCGGTCGCCGCTACGCCGGTATCGGGGACGTCATCGTCGCGACCGTCAAGGACGCGATCCCCGGCGGTTCGGTGAAGAAGGGTGACGTCGTCAAGTGCGTCGTCGTCCGTACCGTGAAGTCGCGTCGTCGTCCGGATGGCTCGTACATCCGCTTCGACGAGAACGCCGCGGTCGTTCTGAAGAACACCGATGGTGACCCCCGTGGCACCCGCATCTTCGGCCCGGTGGGCCGCGAGCTGCGTGACAAGAAGTTCATGAAGATCATCTCGCTTGCGCCGGAGGTGCTCTAACCCATGGCGAACAGCATGAAGATCAAGAAGGGTGACCTGGTTCAGGTCATCACCGGCAAGGACCGCGGCAAGCAGGGCAAGGTCATCCTGGCCATGCCCGCCGAGAACAAGGTCCTGGTCGAGGGTGTGAACCGGGTCAAGAAGCACACCAAGCCGGGCCCGGGCACTCAGGGTGGCATTGTCACCGTCGAGGCCCCGGTGCACGTCTCCAACGTCCAGCTGGTCGTGGAGAAGGACGGCAAGAAGGTCGTCACCCGCGTTGGCTACCGCTTCGATGACGAGGGCAACAAGATCCGCGTTGCCAAGCGAACCGGTGAGGACATCTGATGTCTGAGACGACTGTTGAGAAGGTGACCCCCCGTCTCAAGGAGCGTTACAACTCCGAGATCAAGGGTCAGCTGCAGGAGCAGTTCTCGTACGAGAACGTCATGCTGACGCCCGGCCTGGTCAAGGTCGTCGTCAACATGGGTGTCGGCGAGGCCGCCCGTGACAGCAAGCTGATCGAGGGCGCGATCCGCGACCTGACCGCGATCACCGGTCAGAAGCCGGCCGTGACCAAGGCTCGCAAGTCCATCGCGCAGTTCAAGCTGCGCGAGGGCCAGCCGATCGGCACCCACGTCACCCTCCGTGGTGACCGCATGTGGGAGTTCCTGGACCGTCTGGTGTCGCTGGCCCTGCCGCGTATCCGTGACTTCCGTGGCCTCTCCCCGAAGCAGTTCGACGGCCGTGGCAACTACACCTTCGGTCTGACCGAGCAGGTCATGTTCCACGAGATCGACCAGGACAAGGTCGACCGTCAGCGCGGTATGGACATCACCGTCGTGACCACCGCTCAGACCGACGACGAGGGCCGGGCGCTCCTGCGCGCTCTGGGCTTCCCGTTCAAGGAGGCGTGAGCCAATGGCGAAGAAGTCCCTCATCGCGAAGTCCGAGCGCAAGCCGAAGTTCGGCGTCCGGGCCTACACCCGGTGCCAGCGCTGCGGCCGTCCGCACTCGGTGTACCGCAAGTTCGGCCTGTGCCGTGTCTGCCTCCGTGAGATGGCGCACCGCGGCGAGCTGCCCGGCGTGACCAAGAGCTCCTGGTAATCAGGGCGCTTTAGGGCACCCAGCGACGCAGAGGTGCCCGATCCCACACCGGCCCGTTTTGGGCCTGCCGTACGGATTCCCGTAAGGTAGTGGGGTCGGGCCCCCTGCCGCGGCTTCCCCATGGATGTCCGTGGCCCTCTTTCGAGAGGGCTCGCACCCAGTCTTACTACGTCGTAGGTCCCCTGTGCTTGTGCCCCTGACGAACTCGGAAGAGTGCGGCAGGGGGACCTGGTGCGGAGAAACCACGGCGAGAGAGGCCTGAGGCCATCATGACCATGACCGACCCCATCGCAGACATGCTCACGCGTCTGCGTAACGCGAACTCGGCGTACCACGACACCGTGGCGATGCCGGCCAGCAAGATCAAGGCGCACGTCGCCCAGATCCTGCAGCAGGAGGGGTACATCTCCTCCTACAAGGTTGAGGAGCCCACTGAGGGCGAGGTCGGCAAGAAGCTGACCATCGAGCTCAAGTTCGGCCCCAACCGTGAGCGCTCCATCGCCGGCATCAAGCGCATCAGCAAGCCGGGTCTGCGCGTTTACGCAAAGTCCACCAACCTGCCGAAGGTTCTCGGCGGCCTGGGCGTGGCGATCATCTCCACGTCCTCCGGCCTCCTGACCGACAAGCAGGCCGCCAAGAAGGGCGTAGGCGGAGAAGTTCTCGCCTACGTCTGGTAATTCGGGAAACGGAGGTACAGCAATGTCGCGCATTGGACGGCTGCCCATCCAGGTCCCCGCTGGCGTGGACGTCACCATCGATGGCCAGGCGGTCTCGGTGAAGGGCCCGAAGGGCTCCCTCACCCACGTCGTCGCCGCGCCGATCGAGATCGGCAAGGGCGAGGACGGCACTCTGGCTGTCACCCGCCCCAACGACGAGCGTCTGTCGAAGGCCCTGCACGGCCTGACCCGCACGCTGGTGGCGAACATGATCACCGGCGTGACCACGGGCTACCGCAAGTCGCTGGAGATCAGCGGTGTCGGCTACCGAGTTCTGGCGAAGGGCTCCGACATGGAGTTCCAGCTGGGCTACAGCCACCCGATCCTCGTCGAGGCGCCCGAGGGCATCTCCTTCGTCGTCGAGTCGGCCACCAAGTTCCACGTGGACGGCATCGACAAGCAGAAGGTCGGCGAGGTCGCTGCGAAGATCCGCAAGCTGCGCAAGCCCGACCCGTACAAGGCCAAGGGCGTCAAGTACGCGGGCGAGGTCATCCGCCGCAAGGTCGGAAAGAGTGGTAAGTAAGCGATGAGCGTCTCTGTCAAGATCGGCAAGGGCAACGCCTACAAGAGCGCCGCTCGCAAGCGCCGCGCGATCCGCGTTCGCAAGCGCGTCGTCGGCACCGAGGTGCGTCCGCGTCTCGTCGTGACGCGCTCGAACCGCCACATGGTCGCCCAGGTCATCGACGACGCCAAGGGTCACACCCTGGCGTCGGCGTCCACCCTCGACGTGTCCATCAAGGGCGCCGAGGGCGACAAGACCGAGCTGGCCAAGAAGGTCGGGAGCCTGGTCGCCGAGCGCGCCAAGGCCGCCGGCATCGAGTCGGTCGTCTTCGACCGCGCGGGCAACCGGTACGCCGGCCGCATCGCCGCCCTGGCGGACGCGGCCCGCGAGGCCGGGCTCGACTTCTAAGCCGCTCGTCGACTCTGTCGGCGGACGTAAACGAGAGAGGTAAATCCAATGGCTGGACCCCAGCGCCGCGGTAGCGGCGCCGGTGGCGGCACCGGTGGCGAGCGGCGCGACCGTAAGCGTGACGACCGGGGCAACGCCCAGGTCGTCGAGAAGACCGCTTACGTCGAGCGCGTCGTCGCGATCAACCGTGTCGCCAAGGTTGTCAAGGGTGGTCGTCGTTTCTCCTTCACCGCGCTGGTCGTGGTGGGCGATGGCGATGGCACCGTGGGTGTCGGTTACGGGAAGGCGAAGGAGGTTCCGGCCGCCATCGCCAAGGGTGTTGAGGAGGCCAAGAAGAACTTCTTCAAGGTCCCCCGTATCCAGGGCACCATCCCGCACCCGATCCAGGGTGAGAAGGCCGCCGGCGTCGTGCTGCTGAAGCCCGCCGCCCCCGGTACCGGTGTTATCGCCGGTGGTCCGGTGCGCGCCGTCCTGGAGTGCGCCGGCATCCACGACATCCTGTCGAAGTCGCTCGGCTCGGACAACGCGATCAACATCGTGCACGCCACCGTGGCCGCTCTGAAGGGCCTCGTGCGCCCCGAGGAGATCGCCGCGCGTCGTGGCCTGCCGCTGGAGGACGTGGCCCCCGCCGCTCTGCTGCGGGCGCGTGCTGCTGGGGTGAGCGCCTGATGGCTCGCCTGAAGATCACGCAGACCAAGTCGTACATCGGCAGCAAGCAGAACCACCGTGACACCCTGCGTACGCTTGGTCTCAAGCGCATGCACGACGTCGTGGTGAAGGAGGACCGTCCCGAGATCCGCGGGATGGCCCAGACGGTCCGTCACCTGGTGACGGTTGAGGAGGTGGACTGATCATGGGCGAGAACCCGATCAAGATCCACAACCTGCGTCCCGCCCCGGGTGCCAAGACCGACAAGATCCGTGTGGGTCGTGGTGAGGCCTCCAAGGGTAAGACTGCCGGTCGTGGTACCAAGGGCACGAAGGCCCGCTACCAGGTTCCGCAGCGCTTCGAGGGTGGCCAGATGCCGCTCCACATGCGCCTGCCGAAGCTGAAGGGTTTCAAGAACCCGTTCAAGATCACCTTCCAGGTCGTCAACCTCGACAAGCTGGCCGAGCTCTACCCGCAGGGTGGCGCCGTCACGGTCGAGGACCTGGTCGCCAAGGGCGCGGTTCGCAAGAACTCGCTCGTCAAGGTGCTCGGCACCGGCGAGGTCTCGGTCGCCCTCCAGGTGACGGTGGACGCCGTCTCCGGTTCGGCCGCCGAGAAGATCAAGGCCGCCGGCGGTACGGTCACCGAGCTCGTCTGAGCCCGCTGACTCCGGCTTACGGGCCCCGCACCTCCTTCGGGAGGTGCGGGGCCCGTTCCGTTCCCCGGCCGCGAAAGGCGCTCGTTCTTTTGTGTGGCAAACCCGGGCATCCCGTACCCCGTGAGTGGGGGAGCGGCCGTACGCGCTTCTTCCGAGTGGCTGCGCACTGTTAGAGTCCGTGGAGTTCCCTTGTAGGCTGCGCGTAGGCTCGCCTGTGCCGTCTGTACGGGAGCCCGTACCGCAAACTCCCCATTCAGGACCGACCCTCCCGCCGACGACGTGCGGGAGGCGCAGGAGGCACCGTGCTCAGTGCGTTCGCGCGGGCGTTCCAGACGCCCGACCTGCGCAAGAAGCTGCTGTTCACGCTGGGCATCATGGTGCTGTTCCGGCTGGGCTCGCACATTCCGATGCCGGGCGTGAGTTTCACGGCCGTGAACGAGTGTGTGAAGGACACGAAGAACAGCGGCCTCTTCGGACTCGTCAACCTGTTCAGCGGGGGCGCGCTCCTCCAGCTGACGATCTTCGCCCTCGGCATCATGCCGTACATCACGGCGAGCATCATCCTCCAGCTCCTCACCGTCGTGATCCCGCGACTGGAGATGCTGAAGAAGGAGGGACAGGCCGGCCAGGCGAAGATCACCCAGTACACCCGCTACCTGACGATCGCGCTCGCCGTGCTCCAGGGCACCGGCATCGTGGCGACGGCCTCCAGCGGCGCGCTGTTCGCCGGCTGCCCGCTGGCCAACCAGATCGTGCCGGACACCGGCGTGTTCCGGATCGCCGTCATGGTGCTCACCATGACCGCCGGCACCACGGTCATCATGTGGCTGGGCGAGCTGATCACCGACCGCGGCATCGGCAACGGCATGTCGCTGCTGATCTTCACCTCGATCGCGGCGCAGTTCCCCTCCAGCATGTGGAACATCAAGACCACCGGCACCATCGGCGGCGGCTGGGTCGAGTTCCTCTCCGTGGTCGCGGTCGGCGTCATCGTCGTGATGCTGGTCATCTTCGTCGAGCAGGCCCAGCGCCGGATCCCGGTCCAGTACGCGAAGCGGATGATCGGCCGCCGGGCGTTCGGCGGCACCTCGACCTACATCCCGCTCAAGGTGAACCAGGCCGGTGTCATCCCGGTCATCTTCGCCTCGTCGCTGCTGTACATCCCGGCACTGGTGGTCCAGCTGACCAACAGCCAGGCGGGCTGGGCCACCTGGATCAGGACGAACTTCGTCAAGGGTGACCACCCGATCTACATGGCCACCTACTTCCTGCTGATCGTCTTCTTCGCCTTCTTCTACGTCGCCATCTCCTTCAACCCCGAAGAAGTTGCCGACAACATGAAGAAGTATGGTGGGTTCATCCCGGGTATCCGGGCCGGCCGCCCGACGGCCGAGTACCTGAACTACGTGCTGACCCGAATCACGTGGCCGGGTTCGCTCTACCTGGGCCTGATCGCGTTGATCCCGATGATCGCCCTGGTCGCCTTCGGACAGCAGACCAACTTCCCGTTCGGCGGCACCAGCGTGCTCATCGTCGTCGGCGTCGGACTCGAAACTGTGAAGCAGATCGAGAGCCAGCTCCAGCAGCGCAATTACGAAGGGTTCCTCCGCTGATGCGTATCGTCCTCGTTGGTCCTCCCGGGGCCGGGAAGGGTACTCAGGCGCACCTGCTCGCCAAGACCCTGTCCATCCCCCATATCTCTACCGGTGACCTGTTCCGCGCGAACATCAGCCAGGGCACCCCGCTGGGGCTCGAGGCCAAGAGCTACATGGACGCGGGACACCTGGTACCGGACGAGGTCACCATCGGGATGGCCAAGGACCGGATGCTCCAGGAGGACGCCGTGCGCGGCTTCCTGCTCGACGGCTTCCCCCGCAACCTGGGGCAGGCCAAGGCGCTGGACGAGTTCCTCGCCGAGCAGGGCATCAAGCTGGACGGTGTGCTGGACCTGGAGGTCCCGGAGGACGAGGTCGTCCGCCGGATCGCCGGCCGTCGCCTGTGCCGCAACGACGGGGGCCACGTCTTCCACGTGGACTACAACCCGCCGAAGGCCGAGGGCGTCTGCGACGAGTGCGGCGGCGAGCTGTACCAGCGCTCCGACGACACCGAGGAGAAGGTGCGGACGCGCCTGGAGGTCTACCACACGGAGACCGAGCCGATCATCGACTACTACGCCCAGCAGGGCCTGGTGGCGACGATCTCGGCCCTCGGCAAGGTGGACGAGGTCACCGCCCGCTCGATCGAGGCGCTGAAGCAGGACAGCTGAGTCTCTCGGCGAACGTACGACGGCACGGCCGGATCGCCCGCCCAGCGCGGGTGGCCCGGCCGTTTCGGCGTCGTACGGTGGTAGCAGTGGTAATCCGGACTTGGAAGGCGTGACCAGATGGTGGAGATCAAGACCCCCGAGCAGATCGCGAAGATGCGAGCGGCCGGGCTGGTCGTCGCCGAGGCCCTGAAGGCCTGTCGCGAGGCGGTCGCCCCCGGGGTGACCACCCAGGAGCTCAACGACATCGCGGACAAGGTCATCACCGGCCACGGCGCCACCTCGAACTTCCGGGCCGACCACGGCGGGCTCTGGTTCCCCGGCGTGATCTGCGCCTCGGTGAACAACGAGGTCGTGCACGGCATCCCGGGCGAGCGGGTGCTCCAGGAGGGCGACGTCATCTCGATCGACTGCGGCGCCATCCTGGACGGCTGGCACGGCGACGCGGCCATCACCGTGGCGGTCGGCGAGGTCCGCCCCGAGGTCGAGATGCTGAGCCGGGTCACCGAGGGCTCGATGTGGGCCGGCATCGCCCAGATGAAGAAGAACAACCGCCTGGTGGACGTCTCGAAGGCGATCGAGGGCTACATCCGCCGGCAGCCGCTGCCGCCGAAGGGCAAGTGGGGCATCACCGAGGGCTACGGCGGCCACGGCATCGGCACCGCGATGCACATGGAGCCGCACGTGCTGAACTACGTCGAGCGCGGCCGCGGCAAGGGCCCGAAGCTGGTCCCCGGCACCGTGCTGGCGATCGAGCCGATGGTCTCGCTGGGCACCCCGCACACCGCCGTGCTGGAGGACGACTGGACGGTCGTCACCAACGACGGCACCTGGGCCTCGCACTGGGAGCACTCGGTGGCCGTCACCGAGCAGGGCCCGCTGGTGCTGACCGCCTTCGACGGTGGCAGGGCGGAACTGGCCAAGCTGGGCATCACCGCAGCTCCGGACCCCCTCGCGTAGTCCCGGCGGCGCCCAACTGCCGCCGCTGACAAGGGATCAGAGCCCTGGAGGTTTGGACCTCCAGGGCTTTTGTCCTATTTTTATGCGCTGGCAGTGGTCAGTAGTGGCTTACGAGCAGCAGGAGAGAACGTGCTCAAGGGATTCCGCGACTTCATGATGCGCGGCAACGTCGTCGACATGGCGGTCGGTGTCGTCATCGGGGCCGCGTTCACCGCGGTGGTGACCGGTTTCGTGTCCGCCTTCCTCACCCCGCTGGTCGGCGTGGTGGTCGGCGCGGCCGGTGACTTCAGCTCGTACCAGGCGCACATCGCGGGGGTGACCTTCCCGTACGGGCAGTTCCTCAACGTGCTGATCGCGTTCCTGATGACCGCCGCGGTGCTGTACTTCTGCGTGGTGCTGCCGATCACCAAGGCGACCGCGCGCTACATGCCGAAGGCGCCGAAGACGCCGAAGCGCCCGTGCCCGGAGTGCCTGACCGAGATCCCCGTGGCCGCCCGCCGCTGCGCGGCCTGCACCGCCCACGTGGACCCGCTGACGGCCACCGTCGGGGCCTGACGCAGCAGGTGTGACGGCGACCGCCTTCCGGGGCCCCGTTTTGGTCCGCCGGACGCGCTGGCGTAGGATGGACCGTCGGCTCACTCGTAGCGTGCTTCAGCACGCCCTCTTCCCCTCGGGGGTGGGGTGAACCCAGGTTCGCACGAGCGTTCCGCATACGGTAGCCGGTCCCGGAAGGTGGATCTCGCAGTTCATGGCTAAGAAGCAAGGCGCCATTGAGATCGAGGGCACCGTGATCGAGTCTCTTCCGAACGCGATGTTCAAGGTCGAGCTGCAGAACGGTCACAAGGTCCTCGCGCACATCAGTGGCAAGATGCGCATGCACTACATCCGCATCCTGCCGGACGACCGGGTCGTCGTGGAGCTCAGCCCCTACGACCTCACGCGCGGCCGGATCGTCTACCGCTACAAGTAAGAACGTCAGATCTAGACCCGGAGAACCTGAAACATGAAGGTCAAGCCGAGCGTCAAGAAGATCTGCGACAAGTGCAAGGTGATCCGCCGTCACGGCCGGGTCATGGTGATCTGCGACAACCTGCGCCACAAGCAGCGCCAGGGCTGATCTCTCCCCAGCATTTCTCGTAGTACTTCGCGCGACGCGAAAACGTCATGAGCGGGCTACCCGATCCGTCCCACAGGGAACGGACTGCCGCCCCCGGTAAGAGGCCGGGGCTCCCTCACCGTGAGGTGTCGGAGTAGGTAGCACGCAAGACCTCTGAAGAACCACAGGAGCCATGAATGGCACGCCTCGCCGGCGTTGATCTCCCCCGTGAGAAGCGGATCGAGATCGCCCTTACCTACGTGTACGGCATCGGCCGTACCCGCGCCCAGCAGACCCTGGTCGAGACCGGTGTCAACCCGGATGTCCGCGTTCGCGACATCTCCGAGGAAGACCTCGTGAAGCTGGGCCAGTACATCGACGCCAACTACACGGTCGAGGGTGACCTCCGCCGTGAGGTGGCCGCCGACATCCGCCGCAAGGTCGAGATCGGCTGCTACGAGGGTCTGCGTCACCGTCGCGGCCTGCCGGTCCGCGGCCAGCGCACCCACACCAACGCGCGTACCCGCAAGGGCCCGCGTCGCGCGATCGCCGGCAAGAAGAAGCCGGGCAAGAAGTAGTCCGTCCCGTAACCGGACATCCCTCCGGCCCGCGGGTCAGCGGACCGACCACCTCAGTAGGAGAACAGACTTATGCCCCCCAAGGGTCGTCAGGCTGCCGGCGCGAAGAAGATCCGCCGCAAGGAAAAGAAGAACGTCGCTCACGGCCACGCGCACATCAAGAGCACGTTCAACAACACCATCGTTTCGATCACCGACCCCGCGGGCAACGTGATCTCCTGGGCCTCCGCCGGCCACGTCGGCTTCAAGGGCTCGCGCAAGTCCACCCCGTTCGCCGCGCAGATGGCCGCCGAGGCCGCTGCCCGTCGCGCGCAGGAGCACGGCATGCGCAAGGTTGACGTCTTTGTGAAGGGTCCGGGCTCCGGCCGCGAGACCGCGATCCGTTCGCTCCAGGCCACCGGCCTGGAGGTCGGCTCGATCCAGGACGTCACCCCCACCCCGCACAACGGCTGCCGTCCGCCGAAGCGCCGCCGCGTCTGACGCAGCGCCTTCGGGCACGCAGTTCTGCTTCAACCTCGTACGGGGTCCCACGCGGTGATTCGTCGCTGCCAGCGGGACCCCGTACGCTTGGTCCTGTCGGCATCAAATAGTGGGTGCCGAAGACAACTGGAGGGTTCTTCCCCATGCTTATCGCTCAGCGTCCTTCGCTGACCGAAGAGGTCGTCGACGAGTTCCGCTCGCGGTTCGTGATCGAGCCGCTGGAGCCGGGCTTCGGCTACACCCTCGGCAACTCCCTGCGCCGCACGCTCCTGTCGTCGATCCCGGGTGCCGCTGTCACCAGCATCCGCATCGACGGCGTCCTGCACGAGTTCACCACCGTGCCGGGCGTCAAGGAGGACGTGACCGACCTCATCCTCAACATCAAGCAGCTGGTCGTCTCCTCGGAGCACGACGAGCCGGTCGTGATGTACCTGCGCAAGCAGGGCCCGGGCGTCGTGACCGCCGCCGACATCGCCCCGCCGGCGGGTGTTGAGGTGCACAACCCCGAGCTGGTCCTCGCCACCCTGAACGGCAAGGGCAAGCTGGAGATGGAGCTGACCGTCGAGCGCGGTCGCGGCTACGTCTCCGCCGTCCAGAACAAGGCCTCCGGCCAGGAGATCGGCCGCATCCCGGTCGACTCGATCTACAGCCCCGTGCTGAAGGTCACCTACAAGGTCGAGGCCACCCGTGTCGAGCAGCGGACCGACTTCGACAAGCTGATCGTCGACGTCGAGACCAAGCCCGCCATGCGTCCGCGCGACGCCATGGCCTCGGCCGGCAAGACCCTGGTGGAGCTGTTCGGCCTCGCCCGCGAGCTGAACATCGACGCCGAGGGCATCGACATGGGCCCGTCCCCGACGGACGCCGCCCTGGCCGCCGACCTGGCGCTGCCGATCGAGGAGCTGGAGCTCACGGTCCGCTCCTACAACTGCCTCAAGCGCGAGGGCATCCACACCGTGGGTGAGCTCGTCGCCCGCTCCGAGGCCGACCTGCTCGACATCCGCAACTTCGGTGCGAAGTCGATCGACGAGGTCAAGGCGAAGCTGGCCGGCATGGGCCTGGCCCTCAAGGACAGCCCGCCCGGGTTCGACCCGACCGCTGCCGCCGACGCCTTCGGCGCCGACGACCTCGACGACTCGCACTTCGCCGAGACCGAGCAGTACTGAGAGACTTGACCGCGGGGGCGGTTCTCCGGAACCGCCTCCGTCGTCGTGAAAGTCGTGCGGGCACAGTGCCCGTACGCCCGCTGTGGTACCTGGTACGGCCGCAGTCGGAGATTCGAGGAGTAATTCCATGCCGCGTCCCACCAAGGGTGCCCGCCTCGGCGGCGGCCCGCACCACGAGCCGCTGCTGCTCGCCGGTCTGTGCCGGGAGCTGTTCCAGTACGGCCGCATCACCACGACCGAGGCCAAGGCCCGTCGGATGCGCCCGCTGGCGGAGAAGCTGATCACCAAGGCGAAGAAGGGCGACATCCACAACCGTCGCCTGGTGCGCAAGACGATCACCGACATCGCCGTGCTGCACACCCTCTTCACCGAGATCGCGCCGCGCTACGAGAACCGCCCGGGTGGTTACACCCGTATCACCAAGATCGGTCCCCGTCGTGGCGACAACGCCCCGATGGCCGTGATCGAGCTGGTCGAGTCGCTGACCGTCGCGCAGACCGCCGTCGGCGAGGCCGAGGGCGCCACCAAGCGTGCCGTCAAGGAGGCCGAGGCCAAGGCCGAGGCCCCCAAGGCCGACGAGGCCGAGGCCGAGCAGGCCTGACACCTCCAAGGTGTTCGCGGGCCCGTTTCCCCACTACCGGGGGAGCGGGCCCGTTCCCGTCCCCTTGGCCGACCAGAGCAGTCCGGGAGAAGAGAAGCAGTGGTCAACGATTGCGCCGAGCAGCCCCCGGTGAAGGACGGCCCGGCCGACGGGTACGTCCGGGTCCGGCTCGACCTCGCCTACCAGGGTGCCGAGTTCTCTGGCTGGGCCCGCCAGAAGGGCGGCCGCCGGACGGTCCAGGAGGAGATCGAGACCGCGCTGCAGATCGTCACCCGCAGCTCCGAGGCGTTCCCGCTGACCGTGGCCGGCCGCACCGACGCCGGGGTGCACGCCCGCGGCCAGGTCGCCCACGTCGACCTGCCCGCCGAGCTGTGGGCGGCGCACCGGGAGAAGCTGCTGCGCCGGCTGGCCGGCCGGCTGCCGGGGGACGTCCGGATCTACCGGGTCGGCGAGGCGCCGGCCGGGTTCGACGCCCGCTTCTCGGCGGTCTGGCGCCGGTACGCGTACCGGGTCGCCGACCACCAGGGCGGGGTGGACCCGCTGCTGCGCGGCCACGTGCTCTGGCACGACCGGCCGCTGGACCTGGACCGGATGAACGCGGCGGCGAAGCTGCTGCTCGGCGAGCACGACTTCGCCGCGTACTGCAAGAAGCGCGAGGGCGCGACCACCATCCGCACCCTGCTGGAGCTGCGCTGGGACCGCGTCCCGGTGGACCCGTACGCCGCCCAGGAGGGCTCGCTCGCGGTCGCCACCGTCCGGGCCGACGCGTTCTGCCACAACATGGTCAGGGCGCTGGTCGGCGCGATGCTGCTGGTCGGCGACGGGCACCGGCCGGTGGAGTTCCCCGGGGAGGTGCTGGCCGGCGGGGTGCGCAACTCCGCCGTCAACGTGATCAGGCCGTACGGGCTCACGCTGGAGGAGGTCGGCTACCCGCCGGACGACAAGCTGGCCGAGCGCAACCGGCTGGCCCGCCGGATGCGCACCCTGCCCGGGCAGCCGGCGGCCACCGGGGATCACGGAGTCGAGGGCTAAATCCGTTTTGGCCGGGCGCGTCCGCTTGGGACAATCGTTCCCATGGGACACGTCGAGATTTCGCACCTGGAGTACTACCTGCCGGACGGGCGCGTGTTGTTCGACGACGCGTCCTTCCGGGTCGGCGAGGGCGCCGCGGTCGCCCTGGTCGGCGCTAACGGGGCCGGCAAGACCACCCTGCTGCGGATGATCGCGGGGGACCTCCAGTCGCACGGCGGCTCGGTGACGATCAGCGGCGGGCTCGGCGTGATGCGCCAGTTCGTCGGCACCACCGGCCGCGAGGACCAGCAGGCCACCCCGGGCGCGCTGCCGGCCGACGCCTCGGTGCGCGACCTGCTGGTCTCCGTCGCCCCCGAGCGGATCGCCAAGGCGGCCCGCGCGGTGGACGCCGCGGAGCTGGCGATGATCGCCCAGGACGACGAGAAGACGCAGATGGCCTACGCCCAGGCGCTCTCCGACTGGGCCGACGTCGGCGGCTACGACTACGAGACCGACTGGGACGTCTGCACCATGGCGGCCCTCGGCACGCCCTTCGACAAGGCCCAGTGGCGCGGCCTGAACACCCTCTCCGGCGGCGAACAGAAGCGGCTCGTCCTGGAGGCGCTGCTGCGCGGCCCGGAGGAGGTCCTGCTCCTCGACGAGCCGGACAACTACCTGGACGTCCCGGCCAAGCGCTGGCTGGAGGAGGCGATCAAGGCCACTCCGAAGACCGTCCTGTTCATCTCGCACGACCGCGAGCTGCTCTCGAAGACCGCCGACAAGATCATCAGCGTCGAGACCGGCGCGGCCGGCAGCAGCGTCTGGGTGCACGGCGGCGGCTTCGACAGCTTCCACGAGGCCCGCAAGGCCAGGTTCGAGCGCTTCGAGGAGCTGGGCCGCCGCTGGGACGAGGAGCACGCCAAGCTCAAGAAGCTGGTCGTCACCCTGCGTCAGGCCGCGGCCGTCAGCCACGCCCTGGCCACCCGCTACGCCGCCGCGCAGACCCGGCTGAAGAAGTTCGAGGAGGCCGGGCGGCCGGAGGAGCCCCCGCGCGAGCAGAGCATCTCCATGCGGCTCAAGGGCGGACGCACCGGCGTGCGCGCCTTCACCCTGGAGCAGCTGGAGCTCACCGGCCTGATGCAGCCCTTCGACCTGGAGGTCTTCTACGGCGAGCGGGTCGCGGTGCTGGGCGCCAACGGCGCAGGCAAGTCGCACCTGCTGCGGCTGCTGGCGGGCGACGAGACGGTCGCTCACGGCGGCAGCTGGAAGCTGGGCGCCCGGGTCGTGCCCGGCCACTTCCGGCAGACCCACGCCCACCCGGAGCTGTTCGGCCGTACCGTCCGTTCGATCGTCGAGGAGGAGCACGCGCTCAGCCGCGGCGCCGCGATGGGCGCACTGCGCCGGTACGAGCTGGACCGCCAGGAGGAGCAGAAGTTCGAGTCGCTGTCCGGTGGGCAGCAGGCCCGGCTGATGATCCTCAAGCTCGAACTCTCCGGTGTGACGGCCCTGTTGCTCGACGAGCCGACCGACAACCTGGACCTGGAGAGTGCCGAGGCCCTCCAGACCGGCCTGGAGGCCTTCGAGGGCACCGTGCTGTGCGTCACCCACGACCGCTGGTTCGCCAAGACCTTCGACCGTTTCCTGGTGTTCGGCGCGGACGGCCGGGTGTACGAGTCGTCCGAGCCGGTCTGGGACGTGACCCGGGTGGAGCGCGAACGCTGAGTGACGACCCGGGGGGTTCCCGGCGATTTTTGACCGCGTCGGGTCGTGCCGGTAATCTGGACGCTTGATGTGCGTATTGGCTCGCTCTATCTCACGTGAGAGGTCGGTACGCCGGAGACATCAGGTCGTCGACCAGCGGTCCCCCTTGAATTGCGTCCAAGGTTGGCCAGGCTGATCTTCCGTCCGGGTGCTCCTGTCAGGACTCACTCACTGAAAAGCGAAGGCTACGACCGTGCGTACGTACAGCCCCAAGCCCGGCGACGTCCAGCGTCAGTGGCACGTCATCGACGCGAACGACGTCGTGCTCGGCCGCCTGGCCTCCCAGGCCGCCAACCTCCTCCGGGGGAAGCACAAGGCGATCTACGCGCCGCACGTTGACACTGGTGACTTCGTCATCATCATCAACGCCGACAAGGTGCACCTGTCCGGTAACAAGAAGACCCAGAAGCTGGCCTACCGCCACTCGGGCTTCCCGGGCGGTCTGCGCTCGGTGCGCTACGACGACCTGCTGGCGAACAACCCGGAGAAGGCCGTCGAGAAGGCCATCAAGGGCATGATCCCCAAGAACAGCCTGGGCCGCCAGATGCTCTCCAAGCTGAAGGTCTACTCGGGCGACCAGCACCCGCACGCTGCCCAGCAGCCGGTGCCGTTCGAGATCACCCAGGTCGCGCAGTAATTCGGCCACCAAGCCCCCCAACACTGAAAAGAGCTGAGGAACACCGTGGCCGAGACCACTGAAACCCTTGAGGTCGAGTTCGACGACGCCGTTGAGGCCGTCGAGGGCGAGTACACCTCCGAGGAGAGCTACACCTCCGAGTCCCTGGCCGGCCGCTTCGGCGAGGCCGTCCCCGGCGCCGGCCTCGGCCGTCGCAAGGAGGCGATCGCCCGCGTGCGCATCGTCCCCGGCACCGGCCAGTGGAAGATCAACGGCCGCACCCTCGAGGGCTACTTCCCCAACAAGGTGCACCAGCAGACCGTGAACGAGCCCTTCAAGCTCCTCGAGCTGGACGGCCGTTACGACGTCGTCGCCCGCATCAGCGGTGGTGGCACCTCCGGCCAGGCCTACGCGCTGCGCCTCGGCGTCGCCCGTGCCCTGAACGAGGCCGACGTGGACAACAACCGCGCCGCCCTCAAGAAGGCCGGCTTCCTGATGCGTGACGCCCGCGCCGTCGAGCGCAAGAAGGCCGGTCTCAAGAAGGCCCGCAAGGCGCCGCAGTACAGCAAGCGCTAATCGCCTCCCCGGGGGTGCGGCCCGCCCTGGCGGCGCACCCCCTGGTTGCGCGAAACCGTCGCCCCGGAGTACCCCGTGTACTCCGGGGCGACGTGTTCCCCGGCTACTGTGCGGCGGCCGGGATCATCGGTTGGGTTCCGAGCAGTGGTGATGGAGGAACGGGACAGTGGGACGACTCTTCGGTACGGACGGCGTGCGCGGGGTGGCCAACGAGGGCCTGACGGCGGAGCTGGCGCTCGGCCTGTCGGTCGCGGCGGCCCATGTGCTCGGCGAGGCCGGCGCCTTCGAGGGCCACCGGCCGGTCGCGGTGGTCGGCCGTGACCCGCGCGCCTCGGGCGAGTTCCTGGAGGCCGCCGTCATCGCCGGTCTGGCGAGCGCCGGCGTCGACGTCCTGCGGGTCGGCGTCCTGCCCACCCCGGCCGTGGCCTACCTCACCGGCGCGCTCGGCGCCGACTTCGGCGTGATGCTGTCCGCCAGCCACAACGCCATGCCGGACAACGGCATCAAGTTCCTCGCCCGCGGCGGCCACAAGCTGGACGACCGCATCGAGGACGCGATCGAGACCCACTACCGCAAGCACACGCTCGGCGACGAGGACTGGAACCGCCCGACCGGCGCGGCCGTCGGCCGGGTGCGCGAGTACACCGAGGGCTTCGACAAGTACGTCGCCCACCTGATCGGCGTGCTGCCCAACCGCCTGGACGGCATCAGGGTGGTCATCGACGGCGCCCACGGCGCGGCCGCCTACGTCGCCCCCGAGGCCTTCGCCCGGGCCGGCGCCGAGGTGGTCCACACCCTGGGGGCCGAGCCCACCGGCCTCAACATCAACGACGGCGTCGGCTCCACCCACCTGGACCGGCTGCGCGTCGCGATGCAGGAGCACCGGGCCGACCTGGGCATCGCCCTGGACGGCGACGCCGACCGCTGCCTGGCCGCCGACGCCGAGGGCGACGAGGTGGACGGCGACCAGATCATCGCCATCCTCGCGGTCGCCATGAAGGAGGCCGGCACCCTGCGCGGCAACACCGCGGTGGCCACCGTGATGTCCAACCTGGGCTTCAAGCTGGCGATGGAGCGCGAGGGCGTCGAGCTGGTGGAGACCGCCGTCGGCGACCGCTACGTGCTGGAGGCGATGAAGGAGCGGGGCTTCGCGCTGGGCGGCGAGCAGTCCGGCCACGTGATCCTGCTGGACCACGCCACCACCGGCGACGGCACCCTGACCGGCTTGATGCTGGGCGCCAGGCTGGCCGCCACCAAGCAGCCGCTGGCCGACCTGGCCGCCGTGATGACCCGGCTGCCACAGGTGCTGATCAACGTCAAGGGCGTCGACAAGTCCCGGGTGCGGACCAGCACCGAGCTGGCCGCCGCGGTCGCCGAGGCCGAGGCCGAGCTGGGCTCCACCGGCCGGGTGCTGCTGCGCCCGTCGGGCACCGAGCCGCTGGTCCGGGTGATGGTCGAGGCCGCCGACCCGGCGCAGGCCGAGACGGTCGGGCAGCGGCTGGCCGAGGCGGTGCGCGCCCACCTGGGCTGAGCCCCGGACACGGCGAAGGGCCCCCGCGTCGCGCGGGGGCCCTTCGCCGTGCGGTCAGAGCTTGCGCAGCAGCGCCCGGCGGACCTTGTGGTCCGCGCCCTTCTGGAGGATCAGGGTGGCCCTGCCGCGGGTCGGCAGCACGTTCTCCAGCAGGTTGGGCTTGTTGATGGTGCGCCAGACCTGCCGGCCGTACTCCATCGCCTCCTCCTCCGGCACCTCGGTGAAGCGGCGGAAGTAGGAGCTCGGGTCCTGGAAGGCGGTCTGCCGCAGCTTGCGGAAGCGGTCCAGGTACCAGTGCTCGATGTCGTCGGTCCTGGCGTCGACGTAGATCGAGAAGTCGAAGTAGTCGGCCACCGCGAGGCGGGTGCGGCCGTCGGTGCCCGGCAGGGCCGGCTGGAGCACGTTCAGGCCCTCGACGATCAGGATGTCCGGTCGCTCCACGGTGAGTCGCCGGTCCGGCACGATGTCGTACACCAGGTGCGAGTAGACCGGCGCGCTGACCCGCTCCTTGCCCGCCTTCACGTCCGCGACGAAGCGCGTCAGCGCCCGGCGGTCGTACGACTCCGGGAAGCCCTTGCGGGCCATCAGACCGCGGCGGCGCAGCTCGGCGTTGGGCAGCAGGAAGCCGTCGGTGGTGACCAGTTCCACCCGGGGGTGCTCCGGCCAGCGGGCGAGCAGCTCCTGGAGCAGGCGGGCGGTCGTGGACTTGCCGACCGCGACGGAGCCGGCCACGCCGATGATGAACGGCGTGCGGGTGCGTTCGGTGTCCGGGGTGTCCAGGAAGGTGCCCAGCGTGCCGCGCAGCTCGTGCGTGGCGTGGATGTACAGGTTCAGCAGCCGGGACAGGGGCAGGTAGACGTCGCGGACCTCGTCCAGGTCGAGGGCGGTACCGAGGCCGCGCAACTGCTCCACCTCCTCGGCGGTCAGCGGCAGCGGCGTACGCTCGCGCAGCGCGCTCCACTCGGCCCGGCTGAGGTCCACGTAGGGAGACGGTGACGGGCCGGGCGTGGCGGCGCCCCGCGTACAGAGTTCGGTCAGCACATGCTCCATTGTGAGCCGTCGCGGCGTTCACGGTGCTTGTGGTGTCGGTCACGCAGCGTTCCCGCGAGGCGGGAAAACGGCCACAGAACCGCCCTTATGCTGGCACGCATGTGCGGAATTGTTGGATACGTGGGCGCTCAGGCCGCCCTCGACGTAGTAATCGCAGGCCTGCAGCGACTGGAGTACCGGGGTTACGACTCGGCCGGTGTCGCGGTGCAGGTCCAGGACTCCGACGGGCAGTGGAGTCTGGCCACCGACAAGCGGGCCGGCAAGCTCGCCAACCTGGAGAAGTCGCTCGCCGAGTCCCCTCTGCCCGGCGGCACCACCGGCATCGGCCACACCCGCTGGGCCACCCACGGCGGCCCGACGGACGCCAACGCCCACCCCCACCTGGACGACCGGCAGCGGGTGGCCGTGGTGCACAACGGCATCATCGAGAACTTCGCCCAGCTGCGCGCCGAGATCGCCGAGCGCGGCCACACCCTCCGGTCCGAGACCGACACCGAGGTCGTCGCCCACCTGCTGGGCGAGGCCTACGCGGGCGACCTCGCCGAGGCCATGCGGGTGGTCTGCCGTCAGCTGGAGGGCGCCTTCACGCTGGTCGCCGTGCACGCCGACGCGCCGGACGTGGTCGTGGGCGCGCGCCGCAACTCGCCGCTGGTGGTCGGCCGCGGCGAGGGCGAGAACTTCCTCGCCTCCGACGTCGCCGCCTTCATCGCGCACACCCGCGAGGCGATCGAGCTGGGCCAGGACCAGGTGGTCGAGCTGCGCCGGGAGGGCGTGACCGTCACGAACTTCGACGGCACCCCGGCCGACGTGCGCGAGTACCACGTCGACTGGGACGCTTCCGCCGCCGAGAAGGGCGGCTACGACTACTTCATGCTCAAGGAGATCGCCGAGCAGCCGAAGGCCGTCGCCGACACCCTGCTCGGCCGGATCGGCACCGACGGCCGGCTCACCCTGGACGAGCTGCGGATCTCCGACGCGGACCTGCGCTCGGTCGACAAGGTCGTCATCGTGGCCTGCGGCACCGCGTTCCACGCGGGCATGATCGCCAAGTACGCGATCGAGCACTGGACCCGCATCCCCTGCGAGGTCGAGGTCGCCTCCGAGTTCCGCTACCGCGACCCGATCATGGGCCCGGGCACGCTGGTCATCGCCATCTCGCAGTCCGGCGAGACCATGGACACCCTGATGGCCCTGCGGCACGCCCGTGAGCAGGGCGCCAAGGTGCTGGCGATCTGCAACACCAACGGCTCGACCATCCCGCGCGAGTCGGACGCGGTGCTGTACACCCACGCCGGTCCCGAGGTCGCGGTCGCGTCCACCAAGGCGTTCCTGACCCAGCTGGTCGCCTGCTACCTGGTCGCCCTGTACCTGGGCCAGGTGCGCGGCACCAAGTGGGGCGACGAGATCTTCGCCGTCATCAAGGAGCTCGGCGACGCGCCGAAGCAGGTCGAGCAGGTCCTGGAGACCATGGAGCCGGTGCGCGAGCTGGCCCGCTCGCTGGCCGACGCCCGCTCGGTGCTGTTCCTGGGCCGCCACGTCGGCTTCCCGGTGGCCCTGGAGGGCGCGCTCAAGCTCAAGGAGCTGGCGTACATGCACGCCGAGGGCTTCGCGGCGGGCGAGCTCAAGCACGGCCCGATCGCGCTGATCGAGGAGGGGCTGCCGGTCGTGGTGGTCGTGCCCTCGCCGCGCGGGCGGTCGATCCTGCACGACAAGATCGTCTCCAACATCCAGGAGATCCGGGCCCGCGGCGCCCGCACGATCGTGATCGCGGAGGAGGGCGACGAGGCCGTCGTCCCGTACGCGGACCACCTGATCCGCATCCCGGCCACCCCGGTGCTGCTCCAGCCGCTGGTCGCCACCGTCCCGCTCCAGGTCTTTGCCTGCGAGCTGGCCACGGCCAAGGGCCACGAGGTCGACCAGCCGCGCAACCTGGCGAAGTCGGTCACCGTCGAGTAGTCCGGCGCTCGTCGGCGACGGCGCCCCTGCGGTGGCTGCGTCCTACCGCAGGGGCGCCGTGTCGAGCGTGAAGGAGAAGGGGGCGGGGAGCTTGATGCGCCTGCCGAACTCGGTCTCGTGGAGGGTGGCGTAGTCGCCGTCCTTCGGGTCGGTGAACAGCGTCACCGTGCCTTCGCTCCGGTCGACGAGCAGGTAGCACGGCACACCGGCGGCGGCGTAACCGAGGCGCTTGGACTCGCGGTCCTTGGCCGGATTGGTCGACGTCACTTCCAGGACCAGTTCGACTCCCACGGCCGACGACCACGAATCCTGGGCGCGGAAGTGGCCGACGGGAGCAACGGTGGCGCCCGGGATGAACCGGCCCTTGGGAGTGATCAGTCCTTTTCCGCCGCTGACGTACAGCTCCTCCGCCGCCTCGCGGGCCACGGCGCGGGCGAACCGGGCGATGGCGTCCTCGTGATCTCCGTCCGGCGGTGGCGTCACGACGATCTCCCCTTCGATGAGCTCTGCCTTGTAGCCGGGCGGCGTGTCCAGTTCCAGGAACGCCTGGAGCAGGTCGTACCGGCCCAACGGGCCCTCGACAGCTGGCATGGCGACCATGGCCCTTCTCCCTCCTGTGGGTCCGTGCCGAGCCACAAGGTAGGCGTACGGACCGACACCGGCGGGGAATCGAAGTGGTTGTCACTCGAAAGTGTGCCGCAGGCCCGGCTCCCGCGGGGCGGTGACGCGGGCTAGCGTCGGTGACAGCCGACCGCTGAAGGAGCTCCCGCATGCGTCATGCACACCGTGTGGACACCGTCCGGGCCGCCGAGGCCGCGTTGATGGCGCGGCTGCCGGAGGGCGCGCTGATGCAGCGGGCGGCCGCGGGGCTGGCCGCGACCTGTGCGCGGCTGCTGACCCGGTGTCGGGGGCGGGTGTACGGCAGCCGGGTGACGGTGCTCGCGGGCAGCGGGGACAACGGGGGTGACGCCCTGTACGCCGGGGCCGCCCTGGCCCGGCGCGGGGCGCGGGTGACGGCGGTGCTGCTGGCGCCGGAGAAGACGCACCCGGGCGGGCTGGCCGCGCTGCGGGCCGCCGGCGGGCGGGTGACGGTGGAGCAGGAAGTCGGCCTGGCCGACTTCTCACGCGCCGACCTGGTGCTGGACGGCATCGTCGGCATCGGCGGCCGGGGCGGGCTGCGCCCCGGGGCCCGGCCGTACGCGCAGGCCGGGCGGTCCGGGACCGTGGTGGCGGTGGACCTGCCGAGCGGGGTGGACGCCGACACCGGCGAGGTGCCCGGCGCGGCGCTGCGCGCGGACGTCACGGTCTGCTTCGGCACCTACAAGCCCGGGCTGCTGGTCGACCCGGGGGCCTCGTACGCGGGCGCCGTACAGCTGGTCGGCATCGGTCTCGAACCGCCCGCGGCGGAGGTGACGGCCCTCCAGCACGCGGACGTGGCGGCGCTGCTGCCGCAGCCGGGCGCGGAGAGCGACAAGTACCGCCGCGGCGTGGTCGGGGTGGCGGCCGGTTCGGCGACGTAC
>NZ_MSJQ01000441.1 GCF_014596515.1 Streptomyces sp. CBMA156 | reverse complement strand
GTCGCGACCTTGACGCTGCGCCCGGCCGGCAGCCCCCGTCTGTGGAGCGGCGAGGAACTCGCCGTCCCGGCCCGCTACCTGAGCTCGTTCACGGTGGACCGCCGGTACGCCGGGCAGGGCGTCGGTGCCCGTCTGGGCGACTGGGCCGCCTGGCGGGCCGCGCGGGCGGGCGCGGGGCTGCTGCGGGTGAACGTGTGGAGCGACAACACCGCGCTGCACGCCTACTACCGTGCGCGGGGCTGGCGTTGGGTGCGCACCGTGGCCGGCAGCCGCAGCGGCGCCCTGTTCGAGCGCCCGACGAGCGCGGTGGCGCCGGCGCGGGTCCACGAGGCGGGCCTCCTGCGGGCGTAACGGGCCCGGGCCCGCCGGCCCGCACACCGACCTGCCGGCCGGCTTCCCGCACCTGGGACACCCGCGCTGACGGGGCGGGGGCAGGCGGGCAATCCCGCTTCCGCGTGCCTTCCGCGTCACGGCCGGCCCGGGGCGTGTTCACGAAGATAACGAGTGGTTGTGGATTGCGGGCAGTGTGGTTTTACTTATTGACGTCATGTACGCGCTCAGGATTGACTCCCCTCCGACCCTGCCGCGAAGCCGCGGCGACCCCAGGGAGAGGCACATGATGAACGCCGTTCTGCGTCGCGCCCTCGTCTCCACCGTGGGCCTCGCACTGACCCTGTCCATGACCGCCGCCTGTGGCAAGGCCGGCGGCGCCAAGAACGAGAACTCCGCCGCCGGCAACACGGACGCCATCGGCCTGCTGCTGCCCGAGAACGCCTCCTCCGTGCGCTACGAGTCCTTCGACAAGCCGTTCATCGAGGCCAAGGTCAAGGCCCTGTGCGCGCCGTGCAAGGTGCTCTACAACAACGCCGAGGGCAGCGCCGCCAAGCAGAAGCAGCAGTTCGACACCCTGCTCGCCCAGGGCGTCAAGGTGATCATCCTCGACCCGTACAACGCCGAGTCCACCCAGGGCTGGGTCCAGGAGGCCGCCGCCAAGGGCGTCAAGGTCGTCGCCTACGACCGCCTCGCCGACGGCCCGGTCGCCGCCTACACCTCCTTCGACAACGAGAAGGTCGGCGAACTCCAGGGCCAGGCCCTGCTGGACGCGCTCGGCGCGAAGGCCGCCGAGGCGAACATCGTCATGATCAACGGCGACGACGCCGACCCGAACTCCGCGCAGTTCAAGACCGGCGCGCACAAGGTCCTCGACGGCAAGGTGAAGAAGGTCGTCTACGAGCAGTCCGGGCAGTGGGACGCCACCGTCGCCGGGCAGAAGATCTCCGCCGCCGTCACCGAGTTCGGCAAGAACGGCTTCCAGGCCGTCTACTCCGCCAACGACGGCATGGCCGCCGCCATCATCACCCAGCTCAAGGGCGCCGGCATCACGATCCCCGTCGGCGGCCAGGACGCCGGCCTGGACGCGATCCAGCGCATCCTCAACGGCGACCAGGCGTACACCATCTACAAGGCCTACCGCCCGCTCGCCGAGACCGCCGCCGAACTGGCCGTCGCCCTCCTGCGCGGCAAGGACGTCAAGGCCATCGCCACCGGCAGCGCCGACAACGCCACCGCCAGGAACATCCCGGCCAAGCTGCTCGACGCCAAGGTCGTCACCAAGGACAACATCACCGCCACCGTCCTCGCCGACGGCCTCTACAAGGCCTCCGACATCTGCACCGCCGACTACGCCGCCGCGTGCGCCGCCGCCGGACTCAAATAGGCCCTCCCCCAAGGTGGTTGAACCGTGAAAGGCGCACCCGTCCTCCGACTGCGCGCGGTCTCCAAGCGCTTCGGCGCCGTACAGGCCCTCACCGAGGTCGACCTCGACGTCCACGCCGGTGAGGTGCTCGCCCTCGTCGGCGACAACGGCGCCGGCAAGTCCACCCTCGTCAAGACCATCGCCGGCGTCCACCCCGTGGACGAGGGCACCCTGACCTGGCACGGCGAGCCGGCCCGGCTGGCCCGCCCCCAGGACGCCACCGCCCTCGGCATCGCCACCGTCTACCAGGACCTCGCCCTGTGCGACAACCTCGACGTCATCGCCAACCTCTTCCTCGGCCGCGAGAAACGCCGCCGCGGCCTGCTCGACGAGGTCGCCATGGAACAGCACGCCCGCCGCCTGCTGGACACCCTCGCCATCCGCATCCCCGACGTGCGCACCCCCGTGGCCGCGCTGTCCGGCGGACAGCGGCAGGTGGTGGCCATCGCCCGCGCCCTGGTCGGCGAGCCCTCCCTGGTCGTCCTGGACGAACCCACCGCCGCCCTCGGCGTCGAGCAGACCGCCCAGGTCCTCGACCTGGTGGAACGGCTGCGCGAACGCGGCCTCGCGGTGGTGCTGGTCAGTCACAACATGGCCGACGTACGGGCCGTGGCCGACACCGTCGCGGTGCTGCGCCTGGGCCGCAACAACGGCGTGTTCCCGGTGGCGGGCACCACCCAGGAGCAGATCGTCGCCGCCATCACCGGCGCCACCGACAACGCCCACGCCCGCCGGGCCCGCCGCACCGAGGAGACCGAGGAGGCCGAGGCCGTATGAGCACCCCCGACGCACCCGCCGACGCCGCCGGCGCCGCCGCTTCCGCTTCCGCCGCCGACCCCAGGCTGCACCAGCCCGCGCAGGGCTGGGCCGGGCGGGCCGCCGCCGCCCGGCACCGCCTGGCCTCCGGCGAACTCGGCTCGCTGCCCGTCGTGGTCGGCCTGGTCGTCATCGCCGTCGTCTTCCAGTCCGTCACCCACCACTTCCTCCAGGCCGACAACCTCACCAACATCACCCGCTTCATCGCCGGGCCCGGCCTGATCGCGGTCGGCGTCGTCTTCGTGCTGATCCTCGGCGAGATCGACCTCTCCCTCGGCTCCGTCGCCGGCTCCAGCGCCGCGATCGCCGCCGTCCTCGCCGTACGCCAGGACCTGCCCGAATGGCTCGCCATCCTCGCCGCCCTCGGCGCGGCCTGCGCCATGGGCCTGCTGCACGGCTTCTTCTTCGCCCGCATCGGCGTCCCCGCGTTCGTGGTCACCCTGGCCGGCATGCTCGCCTGGAGCGGCCTCCAGGAGTGGGTCCTGGGCAGCGGCGGCACCGTCAACAACCGCCACGACGGCATCATCGCGAGCCTGGACACCACCTTCCTCGGCGACGGCGACATCGCCTACGCCTGGGGCCTGGCGGTCCTCGCCCCCGCCCTCTACCTCACCGCCCACCTGCACACCGCCCGCCGCCGCCGCGCCGCAGGACTCACCGCCCGCCCCACCGCCGACAGCGCCATCCGCGCCGGCGCCCTGGCCGTCCTCACCCTGGCCGCCGCCTACGCCCTCAACCAGGACCGCGGCCTGCCGCTGTCCCTGGTCGTACTGCTCGGCGCCGTCCTCGCCACCGACTTCGTGCTGCGCCGCACCCGCTACGGCCGGCAGGTCTTCGCCGTCGGCGGCGGCATCGAGGCCGCCCGGCGCGCCGGCGTCAACGTCGCCCGGGTACGGATCTCGGTGTTCGTGCTCTCCGCGTTCCTGGCCGGCCTCGGCGGCCTCTTCTACGCCTCCCAGCAGGGCTCCGCCGACAAGCAACTGGGCAGCGGCAACGTGCTGATGAGCGCGATCGCCGCGGCCGTCATCGGCGGCACCAGCCTCTTCGGCGGCCGCGGCAGGACCTGGTCGGCGCTGCTGGGCATCCTGGTCATCCAGTCCATCACCACCGGCCTGGACATGGTCCACGCCGCCCAGGCCATCCAGTACATGATCACCGGCGCCGTCCTGCTCGCCGCCGTCGTCCTCGACTCCCTCACCCGCCGCACCCGCGGCACCGGGCGCACGTAGGGGCGCGACGGGGCCACGGCCCGGCACCCCGCGGTGGGGCGCCGGGCCCTTCGCCGTGGGCCGGCCCGGCCCCTCCGGAACCCGTACGCCCCGCCCTCGGTGTCAGGGGACGCCGAGGGCGGTCAGCACCTGCGGTGCCACCACGCCGACTCCGGGTCCGCCGACGGCTCCTGATGTGTTCGCCCGAGGTGCACCAGGTCCAGGCGCTCGACGTGCGACCGGAGTTCGGCACCGGCCCTCGGCGGCAGCATGAACAGGGCCTCCTGCAGCTTGTCCCGGGCCCAGCCCTCACCGCAGCAGGAGCAGGTGAACTCGGCCTCCCACGGCCTCCACCGCCGCCCGGCGCCGTGGACGCGCACGGACCACACACTCAGCGCCACCGCCACGATGCCCGGGGACAGCCGTTCCCGTTCGAGCACACGCACGGCGGCGTTCGCCGCCCCCGACAGACCCGGGACGTCGCGATAGCGCACCCAGGGACACCCCCGGCCGCGCCGCCGGGGCCGGAGTGCGGCCGGCGTTCTACGCGGCACGGCCCCTTCGGATGCAGATCACGGGCGGCATCCTCTCACGGCCCACAGGCAGGACCCGGCCGGTGCCGGGCCCGGTCGGTGTCGGGGCAGGCAACGACGGCCGCTCCCCCGCTCCCCCGCTCACAGGCGAGTTGCGGGGGCGCGGCAGCGGGCGAGGGCGTACACGGAAGCGGAACACCACCCCATGCCGGACCAGGAACCCGGCATCTGGATCCGCCGCCCCGGCCTGGTCCGGGCGGGTGCACCGGACCGGGACTGTGCCGACCCGGGCGCGGGAGGTCATGGCGGCCGCGCCGCCGCGCGCGGCCCGCCTGCCACTGGTTGTCGATCTTCACGAGATGTCGGCCTGCCGGCCTGGCGGCACCGGGCGAGCACCCGGAGCAGGCTCGTGCCCGTTTCCCGTCTCCTGTGTCCGCGGGGTGCCGGGTTCGGAGACGGCGAAAGACCCCGGCCGCCCACGGCGATGGGCGGCCGGGGCCGGTGTCCTCAGCGGGCCGGAGGCGGTCGCCGCCGACGGCCGGCCGCCCGCCCACCCGGAAACGCGCCGGTCAGAGCGCGGCCCACCGGTTCCAGTCGCCGTTGGTGTCGCGGACGCGGGCCCAGGTCCGGCCGTCGGTGCCCTTCGCGGCGATCTCGAAGTTGCCGTAGCCCATGTCCGTGGCGGAGATGCCGACCGGGCCCGTGAAGACACCACCCATGGACAACCAACCGCTCTTGGTACCGGACTTGTCGGTCCAGCGCGTCCACACGGCGTGGTCGGTACCGATGACGAACACCTCCTGACGGCCGTCACGGAAGTAGTAGGTCACCGCACCCTCGCCGTACGCGCCACCGCACAGGAACGTGCCGCCCCACACCTTGCTGCTGCACGTGCTGATCGCAGGCGTGGCACCCCCACCCGCGCCACCGCCCCCACCCGCCGCGCTGGCGGGCACCGCCGCGACGGAGAGCGCGGCGAACGCGGCCGCGGAGACGGCGAGGGCCTTGACGAACTTCATGACTGCTCCAGAAGGGAGACGTGACGACCGGTCGGGGGAGGCGAACGGCCGTTCCCCTCACCAGTGCTGACGGAGGAACCGGCGCCACCGGTTCAACCGGCCGGGCACACCCTCCGGTTCGGCGGGCAGGGCGGAGCGCCTGCCCTGGCCCTTCCTTCTTCAGCACAGAAGTGGAACGCCACCTCATGCCAGACCAGGAACGCGTCATCCGGATCCGCCGCCCCTACCTCGACCTGATCGCCAACGGCACCAAGACCATCGAGGTTCGCGTCGGCTACCCCGGCATGCGCAGGATCCACCCGGGGCAGTTGCTCGCCTTCGAGTCCGGGGACGCCCACTGCCGTACCCGGGTCGTCAAGGTCTCCGAGTACCCGAGCTTCGAGGCGATGCTCGACGCAGAGGACAACGAGGCGATCGGATCCGAGGGCATGGACCGCGCCGAACTCCTCGCCGCCTGCCGGGAGATCTACCCACCCGAGAAGGAACGGCTCGGCGTCCTCGCCATCCACCTGCGCCTCGCCCCGTAGCCGGGGCCCGGCACTCCGCCACGCACGGGAAGTCGATCCCGCCGACTTCTGCGGGCCCGAATGACGCGCTGCTGGCCGGGCGCACCGAAGGCCGTGTCACATTGCTGGTGAACCCGCTCGCCGGGGACGGGAAAGTCCAGCATCTCCACGAGTCCTGGGGCTACCAGGCGTTCAACGCCCAGCAGCCCTCGCCGGACTCACCCCGGCTGACGGCGACGCTCCGTCCGACCCGCTGAACCTGACAGGGGCACCCACCAGTGCAGCCGAGCGGGCCCGGGTATTCGCGGATACCACGGTCTCTTCACGAGGATGCTTTCCTGCCGGTCCAGGGACACCGGGCGAGCCTGGAGCAGGCCGGTGACCGCGACGCCTGCCACGATCTCCCGCCGGTCGATCATGCCCTGGATCCGGGAGACCGGGATCCACTCGATCCGGTCGGCCTCATGAGTGTCCACCGGCGGTGCGACGTAGGTCGCACCGCGATGTGCCGCCTTTCATCGCCCCACCGAACCGGAGAGTTTCTCTCCGCCTATGCTACCGTCTTGGAAGCGGAGAGAAAGTCTCCGCCTGAGGGTTCCATCTCGTCGAAAGGAGCACGCCATGAACGGCGCGCTGACCGTCCGGACCGTGATCGACGGCACGGAGTACACGCAGGGCGACATCCGCCAGTGGGAGCTGAACCGCGCCCGGAACGCGCTCACCCTGCTCAAGAGCCGGATCGGCGACGAGCTGATGCGGGAGCTGCTCTCCGAGGACCTCCGGGTGGCGGACGAGATCATGGCCCCGCTCCCGGACGCCTCGGACGGCGCGTGGCAGTCCGCCGTGACCGAGATGGAGATCAACGGGATCACCGCCGAGGAGTTCCTGACCTGGTGGCAGGGCCGGCTCGCGAGCGCCGACCGGACGGCGCTGCTCGCCGCCAACCCGGAGCACTACCTCGCCGACTCCGCCGACGGCGTGGTCGAGATCATCGAGACCATCGGCTCCGGACCGCTGCGCTTCTTCCTCACCTTCCACGACGGCGTCGCGATCGAGGACGAGGGCCACGAGACCTACCCCGTCCGGATCGGCGGCACCGGCCGGCTCACGGACGGCACCGAGATCTGCCGCGTCATGCACGAGTTCGGCGACGGTCCCCGCGGCCTGCGCATCCGCCTGACGATCCAGTTCCCCGCGAGCGCCCCCGAGCACGTCTTCACCGGCCACAAGTGGCACTTCGCCTGCGAGTTCCTCAACTGGCTGGAGGCCGCACACACGGCTCGGTGACGACGGCCGAACGGCGGTGGGGAACCCTCGTGCTGCCCGGTTCCCCACCCCGCAGTCCTGCCGGCACGCACCCCACACCATCGAGGTCACCCCTCATGCGGACCAGAAAACCGCCCCCGAATCCGGACACCCCCTCCTCCACGTCGCCTCTCCCGCAGCCCTCCCCGGCCCGGCACACCCTGCGCCGTGCCGCGCACGAGTTCGGCCTCACCGGACTGCTGCTCTTCCTCGTCGTCACCGCGATGCGGTGGCTGCTCGCGCCCGACTCCCCCATCGCGATCGGGAACCGGGACCTCGCCCCGGCCGTACTCGGCGCGCTCGTCGGCGCGCTGTTGACCGCGCTCATCCTGTCGCCCTCCGGGCGGTACTCCGGCGGACACCTGAACCCCGCCGTCACCGTGGCCCTGTGGCTCCTCGGGGCCTTTCCCGGGCGGGCCGTCCTCCCGTACATCGCCGCCCAGGCGACCGGAGCACTGGCCGGCACCGCGCTCGGCGGCCTCGTCTGGGGGGCCGCCGCCCGCCACGCCCCCATCGCGTACTCGGCCGTGGCGCCCGCGCCGACCTGGAACGCCGCCGCGGTGCTCACCGCGGAGGCCGGAGCCATCGTCGTCGTGACACTCATGCTCGGCGCCTTCCTGCGCCGCCCGGCCTCCCTCCGGCTGCTGCCGTACGCCGTGGGCCTGGCCACCGCCCTCATCATCGCGTCACTGGGCCCCCGCAGCGGCGGATCCGCCAACCCCGCACGACAGTTCGGCCCGGCGCTCCTGTCCGGGAACACCACCGATCTGTGGATCTACCTGCTCGCCCCGGTGATCGGCGCGTTCATCGGCGCCGGCCTCTGGCACGCACTCGCCGCACCTGCCCGCCGGGCCCGGACCCGCCACGCCCCCGGCACCGGCTCCGGCTCCGGCTGATCAGCCCCCGCTCCCCCGCTCACGCGCGGGGTGCGCCGGCCGAAGCCGGCACGATCACCGCCCGCCGACAGCGGACCACGTCCGTGCTGCCGCGGCGCACGATCCGCTGCCCGTGCCCCATCCGGGCCCGGTGCACCACCTCCGCCCCCCACGTGAGCCGCACCCTGCCACGCGGTGGCCACGGCCCGCACCTGACCCGGAGCCCGGGGCCCGCCACGCCACGCCGCACCGCGCACCGGAAGTCGGCGGGGTCGACTTCCGGTGCGCGGCGCGGGTGTTGGGGTGCGGGGAGGGTGCGGGGGGTGCGGTCAGTAGTTCCAGACGGCCGGGACGAAGCGGAAGGTGCCGCTGCCCGCGTCCGCGACGTGGCAGACGGACGGGAACGGCAGGTGGGTGGCCACCAGTTGCTCGCCGGTCGACGCGAGTTCGTTCAGGAGGCGCAGCCGCACCCGGGTGGACTCCTCGGGGTCGTGGTCGAAGCCGTTGTGCCAGTCGGGCTTGTCGAACCCGCACTGGAACACCGCGTCGCCCGCGAACGTCAGCCGGTCCCCGCCCGACTCCAGGCGGATGACGCTGTGGCCGGGCGTGTGACCACCGGTGCGGCGCACCACCACGCCCGGCGCCACCTCGTACTCCGCCTCGAACGGCCGCAGCTGGCCGCGGTACACCTCCAGGAACCGCGACGCGGTCGTGCGCAGCACCTCCGGCACCGGGGCGGGCATGTCGGTGCGCGAGAAGTCGGGCGCCTCCCAGAACTCGGCCTCGGCGGCGGCCAGATGGACCCGCAGGTCGGTGCGCAGCCGGCCGCGCAGTCCTTCGACGAGCAGCCCGCCGATGTGGTCCATGTGCAGGTGGGTGAGCACCACGTCGGTCACGGAGCCGGGGTCGATGCCGGCGGCGTCCAGTCGCATGGCGAGCTGTCCGGCCCGGGGGAAGCCCGGGAACTCCGTGCCCAGTCCGGAGTCGATGAGGATGGTTCGGCCGCCGCTGCGCACCACGGCCACGTTCAGGGGCCAGTCGATCGACTCCAGCGGCAGGAACATGTCGCCGAGCCAGGTCTTCAGGTCGGCCGCGGGGGCGTTGGTGGCCAGGGTCACGGGGGAGATCGGCAGGACCCCGTCGCTGATCACCGTCACGTCGATGTCGCCGACCTTCAGCGCGTAGCGCGACGGGACCGGTTCGTCGCGTCCCGGCGCGTCGGGGTGTGCGGTGTGGACCTGGGTCATGGGGTTCTCCTCGCGATGAGCGTCAGCCGGGGGCTTCGGCGGTGCTGCGGGTCGCACCGTCCGGTCATCTCTAAAGGACAGGCGAGGAGCCCGGTTTGTGACAGCGTCCGGCGGATCGGGCCTGGTAGGGCGTCAGGGAAGTTGTCGCGAACGCCCGTTGTGTGCGTGATCGCTGTGATACGTTCCGTAATCCAACCGAAAACAGGAGACCCCGGCGGTGCTACCAACACCCCGGGGTCAGGCAACAGGAGCCAACACTCCCGATGCGTGTCCATCGTAGCGCCCACGTGCGCGATTTCACCGTGTTGCCCAACGGCATGCTGCAGTGCCGACGGCTCTCGTACACCGCCCGCGGCCTGCTCGCGGACCTCCTGTCCCGTCCGGACGGCCGGCGCGAGGACGGCCGGCGGATGGCCGACACCAGCCCCCAGGGGCGTGGCGCGATCCGCAAGGCACTGCAGGAGCTGACGGACGCCGGGTTCTACCGGGTCGAGAAGATCCGCCTGCCGGACGGCACGATCGTCAGCGAGACGCACGTCTACGACACCCCGCAGCTCGCGCCGCCGCCGGGTGTCACCCGTCCGGTCCCCGGTGGAGGGGCCACCGGCGGTGCTGTCGCCCTTTCAAAGGACCGGTACCAAGAACCCTCCCTCCCCGGCCCGCACGTCGTTGAGGCCGAAGAGGACGAAGAGGCATCCGGTTCCGAAGAGGCCGCCGACGAAGGGCAGTTGCGCGAGGCGGTCGCCACGCTGTTCCGGGTGGTCCGCCCCGAGCCGCGCCTGCGGCTGGGAGAGGCCGAGGCACGTGAACTCGCGCCCCTGGTCGCGCGGTGGCTGGAGCGCGGCAGCACCGCCGCCGACCTCGCGCAGGCCCTGCTGCCGGGTCTGCCCGCCCCGTTGCACTCGGCGGTCGCCGTCCTGCGCTACCGCCTGGAGCGCAAGCTGCCCCCCGCCCCGGCCGCCGTACGGCCCGCCGCGGCCCGGTACGCCGAGT
>NZ_MSJQ01000440.1 GCF_014596515.1 Streptomyces sp. CBMA156 | reverse complement strand
GGCGGCCGGCCGGCACGCCCGGATCGTGCACCGGCCCACCGGAGCGGACACCACCGCCGCCGACACCCGCGCCGCGGTGCGCACCCTGGTCGCGGCCGGCGCCGGACTGCTGCTCTTCTGCGGCGGCGACGGCACCGCCCGTGACGTGCTGGACGCGCTCGGCCCCGAACCCCGGCTGCCGGTGCTCGGCATCCCCGCCGGGGTCAAGATGCACTCCGCCGTGTTCGCCGTCCACCCCAGGGCCGCCGCCGAGGTCGCGGCGGCCTGGGCGGCCGGCCGGGGAGTGCGCCTGGAACCCGCCGAGGTGGTGGACCGCGACGAGGCCGCACTGCGGGCCGGCCGGGTCTCCGCCCGGCTGTACGGCCGGCTCACCGTCCCGGTCCTGCCCGCCCGGGTGCAGCAGCGCAAGACCGGCAGCTCCGGGCCCGCCCCGGGAACGCCGGCCGGCATCGCCGCCGAGGTCGCCGAACGGGTCGGCCCCGGCGGGCTGCTGCTCCTCGGCCCCGGCAGCACCACCTACGCGGTGGCCACCGCACTCGGCGCCCCCGGCACCAGCCTCACCGGGGTCGACCTGCTGCGGCTCGGCCCCGAGGGCGCCCTGGGCCCCGGCCACGCCGACGGCCTCGCCACCGCCGCCCGCCTGCTGATCCGCGACGCCCGGGCCGACCAGCTGCACGCCCTGCCCACCACCCCGTTCATCGCCCTCTCCCCCATCGGCGGCCAGGGCTTCCTGCTCGGCCGCGGCAACCAGCAGCTCACCCCCGAACTGCTGCGCGCCACGGGCCGGGAACGGCTGCTGGTCCTCGCCACCGAGGCCAAGCTCGCCGCCCTGGCCGGCCGCCCCCTCCTGCTCGACACCGGCGACCCCGACCTGGACGACGCCCTCTCCGGCCACGTCCGGGTGATCACCGGCCGCCGCTCCGGCGCCGTCTACCGCCTCTCCGCCTGACCCCTGCAGAGGAGTTACCCCCATGATCGACCTGCACGGCAAGCGCGCCGTCGTCACCGGCGCCGCCTCCGGCATCGGCCGCGCCACCGCCGGCCTGCTCGCCGAACTCGGCGCGGCCGTCGTCCTCCTCGACCGCGACACCGAACGCGGCGAACAGGCCGCCAAGGACATCGGCGGCACCTTCGTCCGCTGCGACGTCTCGCAGCGCGCCGACTGCGAACACGCCGTGCGCAGCACCGTCGCGCGACACGGCGGCGTGGACGTGCTGTTCAACAACGCGGGCATCATCCGCCGTTCCACCGTCACCGAGATCAGCGACGAGGACTGGGACCTGGTGATGGCCGTCAACGTCCGCTCGATCATGCTGCTCAGCGGACTGGTCGTCCCGCTGATGGCCGCGAACGGCGGCGGCAGCATCGTCAACACCGGATCCGGCTGGGGCATCAGGGGCGGCGGTCGGGCCGTCTCCTACTGCGCCTCCAAGGGCGCCGTGGTCAACATGACCAGGGCCATGGCCATCGACCACGGCCCCGACAACATCCGGGTCAACTGCGTCTGCCCCGGCGACACCGACACCGGCATGCTCGCCGACGAAGCCCGCCAGCTCGGCGAGAACCCGGACGCCTTCTACACCGACGCCGCCGACCGCCCGCTCGGCCGGATCGGCCGGCCCCGGGACATCGCCCAGACCGTCGCCTTCCTGGCCAGCGACGCCGCCGCCTTCGTCAGCGGCGCCGTCATCGCCGTGGACGGTGCCGGCACCGCCTGACCGTCCCCTCGTACCCGGCCCCGGGCGCCCGAGCACAACTGCCGGTCGCCCGGCCGGTACGCTACCGACCGAGAACGAAAGGAAGCCCGATGGCGATCGAGCGGCGTCCGCTGCGCGAGCAGGTGAAGGACGAACTCCTGGAGCAGCTCGGCCGCGGCCGGTTCACCCCCGGCGAGTCGATCAACGAGGTCCAGCTCGCCGAGGAACTGGGCGTCAGCCGAACGCCCCTGCGCGAGGCCCTGATCAGCCTGGAACGCGAGGGCATCATCACCAGCGAACGCGGCAAGGGCTTCCGCTTCGCCCCCACCGGCAAACAGGAGTTCCTCGACCTCACCGCGATCGTGATCGCCCTGGAGTCGCTGGCCCTGCGCACCTCCGACCCGGCCCACCTCGCCGAGATCGCCCCCCGGCTGCTCGCCGAGGCACACGCCTTCTCCGCCCCCCAGGCCCCGCACGGCACGATAGAGCGCTACGACGACGCCTGGCACGCCCTGCTGCTCTCCGGCTGCGCCAACACCCGGCTGCGCGACATGATCGAGTCGCTGAAGCTCACCCTGCACCGCTACGAGCGGGTGGTGGTCGGCGACCACGAGATCCTGGAGCGCGCCGCCGAGGAGCACGAACGGATCGCCCAGTGCCTGCTGGACGGCGACATCGACCAGGCCGTCACCGCGCTGGAGGCCAACTGGACCAGCGGCATGGAGCGCATCCTGGACCGCCTGCCCCCGGTCGTCACCCTCTGACGCGCCCTCACTCACTCTCCCGTGCTCTGCCGTGCTCTGCCGTGCTCTCCGTACGGCCTACGCCATCCGCCCGACCCCTCCTCCGACCGGTGACCGATTGACGCCCCGCCGCCTCCCCGCAGCATGATGGCCCGCATGTGGGGCAAGTGGATCGACTGCCGGGTACGACCCGGAGCACGCGAGGCGTTCGCCGCCGGCCAGCGCCGCTGGTCGGCGATCTCCGACCAGCCGGGCCTGGTCGGCCAGACCGGCGGCTGGGCACCCGGCGCCGACCGGGCCCTCCTGCTCGCCCTGTGGAGCGACGAGCCCGCGTACGCGCGCTTCCTGCGCGAACGCCACGACCGGGCCGCCGCCCACGCCGCCCAACAGGACGACTACGAGGCGATCGAGGTCGCCACCGGCCCGGTCGTCCTCACCATGCCCGGCTCGGCCCCTGCCCTGCCCGACGCCCTCACCCGCGCCACCGTCCTGCGCGCCGCCGACTGCCGCCTCCACCCGGGCCGCGCCGACCACTTCCTCCACGTCCAGCGCGAGGTCTGGGCCCCGGGCATGGCCGCCGCCCACGGCATGCTCGGCGGCACCGTCACCCGCCTCGCGCCCGACCGCTACCTCGTCACCACCCTCTGGACCACCCCCGCCGCCCACCACGCCTACACCACCGACCACCTCCCCTCACTCCTCCCCCGCGCCTCCGTCCCCACCGACGTCCGCGCCCTCACCGGCCACCTGCTGCCCCTCGAACCCACCTGGCACGTCGGCGCCGACGTCTGAGCCCCGCCGACGGGCGCCACGCCTTCGCCGACGACCTGCCCCACGCCGACTGCTCGCGGTCTCCGCCGCCTCCAAGCGTGCCAGGGCCGGCAGGGCCCCCACGCGCGGCGCTCGACAGCGCGATCACGGCCTCCGCCGACGAGCCCGTAGCGGCCGGCACAACGAATGTGGCCGACACCACCAACCTCCCGGTCGGAACACGCCTGACCATGCCTGATACCTTGCCATCGCCGTGGTGTTCGGGAAACCGGTCTGATTCCGGTGCGGCCCTCGCCACTGTTGCCGCGGAGTTCCGCGGCCCTCGCTGACCGGCTTGCCCAGCGGTCAGGGCCACTGGGCGGGCTGGAAGAGCCGCCCGGGAAGGCCGGCCGCGGCGCGTCGATGCGGAAGCCAGGAGACCGGCCACGGCGCGACATGTTCCACGAGGGTTTTGGAGAACACGTGCCCAGCGGGCTGCCCGATTCGTTCGGATCCATGCGTTCCACACGTCCGATACATCCGATACGTCCCACAGGTCCGGTACGTGCCGGCCGGGCGATCGCGACCTTCCTGTTCATCAGCGTGCTCGGCGCCTGCACGAGCGCCCCCGCGCCCGACGCGTCCGGCGGGGCGACCGGGAGCACCGGGCCGGTCAGCGTGGACAACTGCGGGACCACCGTGACGGTCGGCACGCCGCCCGCCCGGCTGGTGACGCTCAACGAGGGCGCCACCGAGGTGGCGCTGGCCCTCGGCCTGCAGACCCGCATGGCCGGGACCGCCTACCTCGACGATTCCGTCCCGGAGAAGTGGAAGGAGGCCTACGACTCCGTCCCGGTGCTCTCCAAGAAGTACCCGACGAAGGAGCAACTCCTCTCGGCCCGCCCCGACTTCCTGTACGCCTCCTACTCCAGCGCGTTCACCGACAAGGTCGCGGGCACCCGGGAGGAACTGCTCGGCCAGGGCATCCCGTCGTACCTGTCCCCGTTCGGCTGCTCGGACAAGAGCAAGGCGGCGCCGCCGACCTGGCAAGCCGTGTGGGGTGAACTGAACGACGTCGCCCAGGTCTTCGGCGTCACGGACCGAGCCGCCGCGATCCAGCAGCAGCAGGAGCAGCAGCTGGCCCGGTTCAAGGCGGAGGCCGCGGGCAAGGACCTGAAGGTCCTCTGGTACGACTCGGACACCAAGGCGCCGTTCGTCGGCGCCGGCCACGGCGGGCCCCAGCTCGTTCTCGACGCCGTGGGCGCCCGCAACGTCTTCGCGGACCTGCCCGGCACCTGGCAGAACGTGAGCTGGGAGAAGGTCGTCGCCGCGGACCCGGACGTCATCGTGGTCGCGGACGCCGGCTGGGACACGGCACAGTCCAAGATCGAGTACCTGGAGAACGACCCGGTGCTGAGCAAGCTCCACGCCGTGCAGCGCAAGGCCTTCGTGGTCGTTCCGTTCTCGGAGTCGACGCCCGGCGTGCTGCTCGCCGACGGAGCCGCCCGAGTGTCCGCGGGGCTGGGCCGGCTGCAGCCGGGTTCATGACCTCCGTGCCCCGCGCCGTCGCTCGGCCCTCCGGTCGGGGCCGTGCGGCGGCGGCGCTGGCCATCGGTGCGGCCCTGCTGCTGACCACCGTGCTCCTCGGCCTGGCCGTGGGCTCGCACCACGAGCCGGTCGGGACGGTGATCGACGTCGTGGCGCGCCGCCTCGGCCTGGGCGACCCGCACGTCACGCTGCTGGACGACCAGATCGTCTGGCAGCTGCGCCTGCCCCGGGTCCTGGGAGCGGCCGCCACCGGCGCCGGCCTCGCGGTCTGCGGCGCGGTGCTGCAGACGCTGACCGGCAACGACCTGGCCGATCCCTTCCTCCTCGGGATCTCGGACGGGGCCGCCGCCGGCGCGGTCACCGTGATCGTCCTCGGCGTCGGCGTGTCCGGCGCCGTGGCCACCGGCGCGGTGGCGACGGCGGCCTTCGCCGGAGCCCTGCTCGCCGCCGTCGTCGTCTTGGCACTGGCCGGCGCGCGCACCCGGTCGCTACCGACCACCAGGACCGTGCTCGCCGGCATCGCGGTGGGGCAGATGTGCGGGGCCTACACCTCGTTCGTCGTCATGGTCCTCGGGGACCGCGACGCGGCACGCGGCGTCATGGAGTGGACGTTGGGCTCGGTCGCCGGCGTGCGGTGGCCCACCGCCGTCTTCCTGATCGCGGTCGCGCTGGCCGGCGTCACGGTCCTGGCCTCCTCGGCCCGCGACCTGGACGCCTTCGCCTTCGGCGAGACCGCCGCACGCTCCCTCGGCGTCCACGTCGACCGCACCCGCTGGCTCCTCATCGCCACCGCCGCCCTGGTGACCGCGTGCCTGGTCGCCAACACCGGCGTCATCGGGTTCCTCGGCCTGGTCGTTCCGCACGTGGTCCGTCTCCTCTGCGGCCCGCGCCACGCCCTCCTCCTGCCCGTGTCGGCCCTGGCGGGCGCGTCCCTCCTGGTGGGCAGCGACATCCTGGCGCGCTCGGTCCTCCCCGACCGGGAGATCCCCGTCGGCGTCATCACGGCCGGGCTCGGAGCGCCCTTCTTCGCCTGGCTGCTCTGGCGCCAGGGACGGACCGACGGGAGGGGACAGTGACGGACCGACGGGAAGGGAGGGAGACGGCGACGCCGCCCGTCGAACTGCGCACGGAGGACCTCCGCGTGCGCATCGGCGGAGCCACCCTCCTGGACGGCGTCTCCCTCACGTTCGGCCCCGGCCGGATCACGGGACTGCTCGGGCCCAACGGCGCCGGGAAGACCACCCTGCTGCGCGCGGTCGCCGGACTGACCCGGCCGAGCGCGGGGCGCGTCCTCCTCGACGGGGAGGACCTCCACGCGCTCACGGCCCGCCGACGGGCACGACGGGTGGCCTTCATGGAGCAGCAGGCGGACACCCGGCTGTCACTGCCGGTCCGTCAGGTCATCGAGCTCGGACGCACGCCGCACCGCGGCCGCTGGCCCGTGCCGGCGGACTCCGCCGCCGGCGCCCACGAGCGGTCCGTGATCGCCGGGGCCGTCGCCGCGGCCGACGTCGGGCACCTGCTCGACCGGTCCTGGCCGACGCTGTCGGGCGGCGAGCGGCAGCGGGTCCAGCTCGCGCGGGCACTGGCGCAGGAGCCGGACGTGCTCCTGCTCGACGAGCCCACCAACCACCTCGACCTGCGCCACCAGCTCGGCTTCCTGGCCACCGTGCGCGAACTCGGCATCACCACGGTGGCCGCGCTGCACGACCTCGAACTCGCCGCCGCCTACTGCGACGAGGTCGCCGTCCTGCTCGACGGCCGACTGGTCGCCCACGGGCCCGGCTCCGACATGCTCACCGCGCCCATGGTCGCGCAGGTCTACGGCGTCGACGTCACCGTGGAACGGCACCCCCTTCACGACAGGCCGCACATCCGGTGGAACGGACTGCTCCCCGAAAGGACTACCCGATGACCTCCCCCGTCCCGGACGCCCCCACTGGCCGTAGTGCCACGCTTCTGGTCGGAATGTCGATCGGGGAGGCCGTCCGCCGTGACGTACTCCTCCGGGCAGCGGCGTCGCACCGGGCCTCGATCGCGTTCCTGCAGCAGGCGGACCCCTCGCTCTCCACCGAGCTGACCAGGCTGGCCGACACGGGTGTCGAGACCGTGGTCGTGATCGGCGTGCGCCTCGCGGCCTCCGGCCCGGCCCAGTCCTGGCTGCGGCGGATCGCCGCGCACTGGTGGCGCGAGCGCGCGGGCCACCGCCCCGACATCCTCGTCGCGACCCGCCTCGCCGACTCGCCGGACGCCGTCGCCCCGGTCGCCGCGGTGACGAAGGCCGTCACCGGCACGGAGCCCGGTCTCACCTCCGCGGCCTGGGAGGAGGTCCCCGGCCACCGGCACCAGGTCCTGGTCTGCCGCGGCCCGCGGTGCGCGGCCAGGGGAGCGGAGGAGGGACTGCGCGCCCTGGTCAGCGAACTGACCGCACAACGCCTCGGCGACGACGACGTGCTCGTCACCCAGACGGGGTGCCTGTTCCCCTGCAACCAGGCCCCCGTTGCCGTCGTGCAGCCGGACGACGTCTGGTACGGGAGGATCGACCCGGGTGTCGCGAGCCGCATCGTCACCGAGCACCTCGCCGGCGGACGACCGGTCGGGTCCCACCGACTCCCCCGCCACAGGAAGGAGCGGGCAGAGCACCACGACGACTGATCGCGCCCACCGGCACGGGAACGGGGTTCACCCGATCCAGATCAGCCCACGCACGAACGAAACGCCCACTGAGATCAGAGCCGAGCCAAGGAGTGATGGGCTGATGCGTGTCGTTCTCTTCCAACCACCGGTGTTCAGGCGGGAAGCCCCGGCCGCTGCGCTGGCCAAGGCCCTGGCAGTGCCGCAGATTCACCTCGGCGATCTCATACGCGCTCATCTCTCCCAGAGCACCGAGCTGGGGGTTCGAGCCGCCGAGATCATCAACTCCGGCACGCTGTTCCCCGACGAGATCATCACCGCGGTCCTCCGCGACCGCCTGCACCGGTTGGCCCATGCGGATTTCCTTCTCGTCGGACACCCGCTCAGCGCGGCCCAGGCGCTCGCTCTGGACGAGTCACTCCGCGAGCTCGGTAAGCCCCTCGACAGCGTGCTGCACCTGCGTCTTCCCGAGGAAGAGGTGGAGCGCCACGTCCGTCACCTGGCGGGCCGTCGCCTCTGCCGCGACGACCAGACCCACGTCTTCGAGCCATCGGTGGACCATCTCCTCATCGATGATGTCTGCAACGTCTGCGGCGGTGATCTCTACCAACGCGGGGACGACGAGAGCAGCGTCCGCAGTCGGTTCAGGTCCCACGAAGCGATGCTGGAGCCCATCACCCGGCACTACGCCAGGCAGGATCTCCTCGTCACGGTCGACGCCGTCGGCACGTCCGACGAGATAGCCAGGCGCGCGCTCACTGCGCTCCGGGAGCCCGGTCGCCGGCCCTGCTCAGGGCTGGCGACGTCATAAAGTCTTGGCTGGCGAGGATTTGGACACCGCTCTCAGGAACACGTTCGGAGGACCCGAGCGCGGAACGCCGAAGCCTCGAAGGTCACGGCGATGCCGTTGGACACCGAAACCCGGAACCCACACCGCCGTCTCCCACCGGTCCGAGGGCGATCAGGCCCCGGACCAGTGGAAGCCGCCGTCCCAGTCGGCCCGGTGCGGCTACGCCAAGGCCTGGACGGACGTGAGGGGCTACCCAAGCCGGCGGTCACCGAGCCGGAGAAGGCCGCGATCGACCGGATGCTCGACACCTGCCCGGCGGGCTGATGACCACCCCGGGCCGGCCGGCCCGGGGCCGGGCCGATCGTCACCACCGGCATCGCCGCCGGCGCCCGGGGGCCGGGGCCTGGCTCAGCGGTGGTCGCGGGCGGGCAGGAGCGATGCCCGCGGGCCACTGGGGCCGCCGGGGCGGCCGGTACGAGCGTCGTCGAGCGTACGGAGCTCGGCGGTGGCGTCGCGGCGCCGCGGGTTGTTGAGTTCGGTGAGGGAGCGCTCCGCGGCCAGCAGCTGCGCGCGGGCCTCGTCATGCCGGCCCAGGCACCGCAGGGTGATCCCGAGGTCGAGGCGCACGGGTTCGCTCCAGGCGAGCATGCCGGCGCCCTCGAACGCGGCGAGGGACTCGCCCAGCAACGGCTCCGCCTCGCCCCAACGCCCCAGCGCTGCCAGGTCGTTGCCCAGATGCTGGAGGGTGACTGCCCGCAACACGGCGACCAGGTCCGGCGAGCACCCGGCAAGCCGCTCACGGTAGATGACCTCGCCGTGCCGGTGGATCGTCAGCGCCTCCTCGACCCGGCCGAGATCACGCAGGTGCGCCCCCAGAGTGTTGAGGGCGGTCAGTTCGGCGATCCGCCCCTCGGGGGCGGGGTTCGCTCGGTGACACGCGGCGCAGTCGGTGAGCCAGGCCAGCGCCTCCTCGACCCGGCCCAGGTGCTTCAGCGCACTGGCGCCGTAGCCCAGCGCCCACCCCACCTGGAGCCGGTCGCCGCACCGGTGGGCGATGGCGAGCGCGGCGGTGGCGGCCTCCAGAGCCCGGCGGTGGTCGTGGACGCACCGGTTGTAGGCCCAGGCGAGGAAGTTGAGGTGGACGGCTTCCTCCCGCCGGCTCCCCAGCGCGCGGGCGGCATCGGCGGAGCACCGGAACACCTCCACCCACTGCTCCCAGTGCTCGGTCCGGTCGGAGAACCAGTGCATCGCCTGCGCCGTGTCGACGACCTCCCGGTGCCACCCCGCGGCGAGCGCCCGCCGGAACGCCCACAGCCACTGCGACCGCTCGCCCTCCAGCCAGGCATGCGCCTGCTGCCGGCCGACGGGCGCGGTGGCGGGATCCGGATCGGGACCGGTAGCGGGATCCCCCGCGGACACCCGGTCCTGCTCCGCGTGGAAGTGCAGAGCGGCCCCCCGCGCCCGGGCGAGCATCCAGCGGGCGGTGCGGTCGAGAGCGGCTTCCAGGACCCCGGCCCCGTCGTCGGTATCGGCCTGCTCGGCGGCGAACAGCCGCAGCAGGTCGTGGAAACGGTAGCGTTCGAGCACCGGATGGGGTTCCAGCAACCCGTGGTCGGCCAACTCCCGCGCACACAGCCGTGCCTCGCGCACACCGACACCGGACAGCAGCGCCGCGCTCTCGGGACTGAAGTCGGCCCCGGCCGCGAGCGCGCCGCGCCGCAGCAGGGTCCGGGCGGGCGGGGTGAGCTGCCGGTAGGACAGCGCGAACGCGGCGCGAACGCGCAGGCTTCCGGCCTGGAGGGCGTCCAGGCGGCGCTCCTCGCCGGTGAGTTCGGCGACGAGCTTGCCCAGGTGCTCCTGCGTCCGGGCGGCCAGGCGCTGCCCGCAGATCCGCACCGCCAACGGCAGGTACCCGCACAGCCGCGCGAGGTCGTCGGCCGCCTGCCGCTCCCGCTCGACGCGTGCCGGCCCGATGATGCGGGCCAGCAGTTCGGCCGACTCCCCGGCATCCAGCAGGGCCAGGTCGATCCGCTGTGCCGCCTCCAGCCCGGTGAGGGCGTGCCGGCTGGTGACGATGGTCAGTGAGGCGCCGCCGCCGGGCAGCAGGGGGCGGATCTGCTCCTCGGCGGCGGCGTTGTCCAGGAGCAGGAGCAGCCGTCGTTCGGCGGCGATCGAGCGGAAGAGGCCCGAGCGGTCCTGGGTGCCGTGGGGGACGGCACTGTCGGCCACCCCCACCGCGCGCAGGAGGCGGGCCAGTGCGTCGCGGGGCGCGAGCGGCTGTTCGTCCATGCCTCGCAGGTCGAGGGCGAGCCGGCCGTCCGGGTAGTGCGGGGCCAGGACGTGGGCGGCGCGGGTGGCGAACGCGGTCTTGCCCAGGCCCGGCTGACCGGTCACCAGCGCCAGCGGTGGGCAGGCGGCGCCGGTGGCCTCGGCGAGGGCCCCGATGCGGGCGAGCGCCGCGCCGCGGGCGGTGAAGTCGTCGAGGTCGCGGGGCAGCGGCAGGGTGCCCGCGGGCACCGT
>NZ_MSJQ01000044.1 GCF_014596515.1 Streptomyces sp. CBMA156 | reverse complement strand
GCGCGCGGCGCGGCGGCCGCCGTCGACGCCGCGCTCCGCGACGCCCACCGGCACGCCGAATCCCTGACCGGTGTCCCCGAGTGGCAGCAGGTCCGCATCGTTCGTGACGCGGTCTCCCGGCTCTGGCACACGCTCGCCGAAAGAGCCGGTGAGTCCGCCGGCCGCCTCCTCGGCGACCAGCGGGTGTCCGAGTTCCTCCGCACCGTGTCGGTCCGCGCGTGCGAGACGATCGCCCGGCTCGCCCAGCTGGCGGCCGACCGCCTCCGCCGCGACCGGGTCGCGCTGCCCAGCGCGGAGGCCCTCCTCGCACTCGGCGCGGCGGCGGGCGTCTACAGCCGGTCCGTACGGCGGTCGAACGGTCTGCCCGCGGCGGAGGCGCTGCTGGTCCTCGGCAGCGGGCCCCGGCAGGAAGAAGCCCCGACGCCGTCGGCCGCCGAGGTGGACGTCCCCGGGCTGGTGGCCATGGGGCGCGCCCTCCGGAAGCCAGGACCCGCCATCCAGCTGTCGGCCACCGCCGCACGGCTGCGCTCCGGCGGCCCCGCCCAGGGGCGGCGAGGCGCTCCGGCGGCAGAGCAACCGGCGCACCTCACCCCGGGCGTGACGGAGCAGCGAGGGCGGAAGCCGCACCAGCGCTGAGAGGGCGTCCGCTCCGCTCGGCCGGAAGGGCCGCGGTGACGCGGTGACGGGGCGGCGGAGCAGCCGCAGTTCTCCGGGGATCTTCCTCGTGGAGGCCCCACAGCGCGTCCTCGCCGGCTTCGCACGAGGCCTTCACGCCCTGCCGGCAGTTCTGCGGGCAGGGCGTGAAGGCGTGGCGGGTGCCGGGGGTCAGGGCTGCTGCGGGTCGGTCCGCGGGGAGAGCCGGCCCGCGAGGCGGACCGCGGCGAGGACGACCGAGTACCCGACGGTGAACAGCAGCACCGGGAACAGGACGGCGGTCGGGTTCATGACGGTGTGGCCCACCAGCGTGGGGGTGATCAGGGGTGGCACGGCCAGGACGGCCGCGGTCAGGGCCGCGGAGCGGACCGTGCGGGTGGTGCAGGCGACGGCCGCGCCGGTGACCACGGGGGCGGCGAGGTGGAACACGGTGCGGAAGGCCGTCCCCCCGCCGGTGCCGTGGGTCAGGGCGAGGAGGACGTCCGAGGCCGCGAGCGTGAACACGACCGCCCACGGGACGGCGGAGCGGGGTCGGGTGGTGCGGTCCGGCGGGGCGATCAGCAGCACGAGGGCGTTGAGGGCGAACAGCGCGGCGTCGGCGCCGCCGAGACCGTAGGTGAGCGGGATGTGCACGCCGGGCAGTTCGGGGCGGACGAGGAGGCCGGGCAGTGGTGCCAGGACGACGGTGGCCGCCGCCAGGGCCCTGGCGGCGGTCCATCGGCCGGCCAGGGCCGTGACGGCCATCAGCGCCGCCGGGACGAGCAGCGCCAGCGCGGCGACGAGTGATCCGACGCGTGCCCCGCTGTCCGGGTCGGTGGCTGCCCGCACGGCCCACCAGAGGTGCACGGCGGCGTAGCTGCCGGCCAGTGCCGCGGCGAGCGGGGCCGCGGTGGCCAGGGCCAGGCCCGTCGGCCGGTGGGAGACCAGGCCGAACCGGGCCCGGGCTCCGTGCCCCGCCACATCGGCGACCTCGCGCAGCCCGGCGAGCGGGTTCGCGGTGCGGACGCGGCGCTCGGCGTGGTCGGCGACCTCCGCCAGCGCGTGGGCGCCGTAGGAGGCCGGGTAGAGGGCGAGGGCGCCGCGCAGCAGACGGGCCGTCAGACGGGCCGTCAGACGGGCCGTCAGACGGGCGGGCTGATGGTCGTGGTGGTTCCGGGGCGGGATCATGCCAGGCCTCCCGCGAGCTTGGTCCGGGTGACGGCGAGGCGCCGGTCGGCCTCACGGAGGGCGGCCCGCAGCCGCTCGCTCTCGTCCGTGAGGGCCTGGGTGCCGGTCGGAGTGAGGGCGAAGACGCGGCGGGGGCGCCCGTGGACCGTCTCCTCCCGTTCGACCCGGATCAGGCCTTCGGCGAGCAGCCGGTCCAGGGTCCCGTACAGGGTGCCGGCGCCGAGCTGTACCCGGCCGTCGGAGATCGCGGCGACCTCGTCGCCGAGGGCGTAGCCGTGCCGGGGCTGGTCGGCGAGGGCGGTGAGCAGCAGGAAGGTGGGCTCCTGCATGGAGCGTTTCTTCGTCACGACCGCCACAATAGTACGGTGACCGTAGTATCTGGCAAGGGCGGGTGCGCTCAGGGGCGCCGGACGGCGCCGTGTGGGGAACGGCAGGGTGGCGAGGTGATGATGACGGTCCGAAGTGTCGGGTCGGTGGGCGCCAGGCGGGGAGCGGCCTGCGAGCGCTGCCGTCGCGTACGGCGCCTGCGTAGGATCGCGGCATGCCCGCCGACGAACGCATGACCAGGTCCTCGCTCTCCGACCGGGTCCGGCCGATCTCCGCCCCCCGGCCGATGCCGCTCCTGCCGGACCGGGTCTGGTCGGATGCGGACTGGGAGCGCATTCAGCTCGGCTACTGCGCCCGGGACATGGACGAGAAGTGGATCGTCTTCACCGAGGGGAACGTCGTCTTCCTGCACCGGAGCTGGACGGGCCACGGGATCTTCCAAGCGACCTTCGCTCCGGCGGACGGAGGTGGCCGACGGATCACGGCAGCGGTGGTGGAACGCAACCGGAAGCGCTACAGGGGTGACGACGAGTACAACCGCCTGATGCTGGAATGGTTGATCAGCGGGATCGTGCTGGGCGAGCCGGCCCAGGAACTCAAGACGGAGATGGGGGAGTTGATGCGGAAGGCGCCGGAAGGGCGCCGGGTGTCGCAGTTGCTCTCACTGGGCCGGCGCCATGCGGTGCCGTGGCGTCGGAAGTAGTGGAGGCGGCCGATCCGCAGGCGGTGTGACCTCGCTGTCAGGCGTCGCGGCGGGGTGCCAGCAGGTCCGCGGTGACCTCGCGCAGGTCGCGGGCGCCGGCCAGGGCCATGGCCTCGGCCAGCTCCGCGCGGCGTGCCGTGAGGAGGTCCCGGACGGAGGTGCTGCCCCCGGTGGCGAGTGCCCAGAGGACCGGTCGGCCGATCAGGACGGCCCGGGCGCCCAGGGCGAGGGCGGTGAGGACGTCGATCCCCGAGCGGATGCCTCCGTCGACCAGGACCGGTACGTCGTCGCCGACTTCGGCGGCGACCGGCGGCAGCGCGGCCGCGGAGGAGAGGGCGCGGTCGAGCTGCCGGCCGCCGTGGTTGGAGACGATGATCCCCGCCGCGCCGGCCCGGACGCAGGACCGGGCGTCGTCGGGGCGCAGCACGCCCTTGACCACGACGGGCAGGCCGGAGACCTGCTTCAGCTCCCCGATGATGTCGAAGCCGATGGACGGATCCTGCTCCCGGTCCGGTGAGCGGGTGCCGGGTGCCATCGCGCGCGTTCGCAGGTCTCCGTCGGCGAGCGGGAGCGGGTGGCTCCGCCTGGCCTTCCGCGCGACGACGGGAGCGTCGACGGTCAGGACGAGCGCACTCGCTCCGGCGCGGACGGCCCGTTCCACCTGGCTGAACGTCAGGTCGCGGTCGCGCAGGACGTAGACCTGGTACCACCAGGCGCCGGCGGCCGCGGCGACCTCCTCGATCGGGCGCGTCGTCCGGGACGAGAGCACGAGCAGGGAGCCGGCGGCGGCGGCCCCGGCGGCGGTGGCGGTTTCGCCGGAGGGGTGCGCCATCGTGTGGAACGCCGTCGGTGCGAGCAGGACGGGGAGCGAGAGCCGGCTGCCGAGCAGGTCGAGGCCGGTGTCGACCGCGGAGACGTCCCTGAGGATCCGGGGGAGGAGGCGGTGCGTCCGCCAGGACTGTTCGGCTTCGCGGAGGGTCACCTCGCCGGCGGCGCCGGTCGCGTAGAAGTCGTAGGCGCCCGGGTCCAGCCGGGCGCGGGCCGATCGCTCGTCCTCGTCCGGGGCGGCGTTATCGGACTCGTGCATCCGGAGCTCCTGGTGACGGGTGTCGTCCGGCCGGTTCCGCGGTGTCCTGCGGCAGGCAGGCTAGCATCTGGATCCGCCTCCAGTGGTCCGCCCAGTGGTCGGCGGCCGCGGCCGGAACGCCGCAGGCGCGGACGATGGTGATGACGCGTTCCAGCGGCGGCAGGCGGTTGTGGCGGACGTCGAGGGACCGGGCGAGGGTGCTGCGGGGGAGTCCGGTCCGTCGTTCCAGCCGGCGCAGCGAGGGCTCCCCCACCCAGGCCTTCAGGAGGCGCAGCTGTCTGACGAACTCGGCGGGCGTGGTGGCGGTCGCCGGGTCGGGGGCGGAGGGTGCGCCGGCCGCGCCGGGCACTCCCGGGTGGGGGAGGTGCGGGCCGGGCCGGTGCTCGGTCGGCAGGGACCGTTCGGGGGCGAGGGCGAGCAGGGCGAGCTGGGTGCGGTTGGCCGAGCCGGTCTTGGCGCGGATGCGGCGCAGGTAGGTCTCCACGGTGTGGGGGCTGATGTGGAGGCGCCGGGCGATCGCACCGTAGGTGAGTCCCTGGGCGAGGTGTTCCAGGACTTCGACTTCGCGGGCGGAGAGGGTGGCGGGCTGCGTCGGTGGGGTCATCGTGCCCTCCTGGTCGGTCGAGCCATGGGTTCCGGTTCGGTCAAGCCATGGGTGAACGCGGCTGGACGGTCACTTGTCGCAGGCTGGGCCACAGGGGGCGAGGCCGCCCCAGGAGGTGTCGGCGAGGACCGTGTACGGCGGCGCCGTGGACGCTCCTCCGGCGTCCGCGGCCGCGTTGCCGAGTGCGGTGCCCAGGAGGAGCAGTGTGCAGGTGAGGGTGGTGGTGCCGAGCAGTCTGGCGGTGGTGGAGATGCGCTTCACGGAAGTCCCCTCGGGGTGCGCTGACGAAGCCGGTGTGCGCTTGGCGGCGAGCTTTTCACCGGCTTGTTGTCTAGACCATGATGAAGACGCCTCATCAAACTGCATGGCACCAAAGGGAACGGGGGACGATCGTGGGCAATCCGGCTGAATCCGACTTACCGGCAGATCCTTTGGACGCGCGGGTGTACCAGTGGGTCCTGGTGCACCGCCGGGTGGACCCCGAATCCGTCGCCGCGGCCCTGGGTGTTCCCGTGGAGAGCGCCGTGGCCGCGCTGCGGCGGCTCGGTGAACTGTGTCTGATCTCGCCCCTCCCCACCGGGGCGGGGGCAGGCTACGCGATCCCCCCTGAGGTGGCGATGGCGCAGCTGGCCGCGCCGGGCGAGGACCGGATCCGCAGGGAGGAGGAGTGGATCGCCGACCGGCGCGTCCTGCTGTCCGGCTTCATGCCGTACTACTACGGCGTCGACCGGCACCGGGGCGTCGGCGTCGAGGTCCTCACCAGCCTCGCGGAGGTGCGGTCGGCGCTGAACCACGCCGCCGACCGGTGTCGTACGGAGGTGCTGGCCAGTCAGCCCGGCGGGGGGAGCCGGAGCCCGGAGGCCATGCGGGAGGCGCTCGTCCGGGACCGGGCCCTGCTCGGGCGCGGCATCAGGATGCGTACGCTCTACCACCACACGGCCCGCTTCAACGGCCCGAGCCAGGCGTACGTCGAGGCCGCCTCGTGCCTGGGCGGCCAGTACCGGACGAGCCACGAACTGTTCGGACGCCTGATCGTCTTCGACCGGCAGCTGGCCTTCGTCCCGGCCTCCGACGACTCCTGGGGCTCGGTGGCCGTCCGGCAGCCGTGGCTGGTCGCCTACCTCTGCGAGATCTTCGAGCAGACCTGGGACCGGGCCCGGCCCTTCGCCGTCGCCGCCGCCGAAGGCCTGGAGAAGGTCGCCCAGGACATCGACCGCACCATCGTCGAACTCCTCGCGGCCGGCCTCAAGGACGAGGCCATCGCCCGGCGCCTCGGCATGTCGCTGCGCACGGCCCGCCGTCACATCGCCGACATCATGCAGCAGTTGGGCGTCGAGAGCCGGTTCCAGGCGGGCGTGGCCGCGGTGCGGGCGGGGCTGTTGCCCGACTGAGAGCGGGTGCGTCCACGAGGCCCCGGGGGCCGGCCCACCGGCCGCCCGGGGACCGGAACCACTTGACTGCCCTGACGCGTGACGGACGCCCACCATGTAGGACTCGGAGGAATCGTCCTCCGGGCTCGAAAGGGGCTGACCATGCACTGGGGACCGGAAGAGCCGCACGAGGGCGGCTTCCTGGAGGAACTCGCGAGGTTCGTCTCGGCACGGGACGGGAGCGGACCGGCGGTCCTGTGGCCGGAGTGCGATCCGGCATCCGTGGGCGGCGTCCCGGCGCTGGACCTGGGCTCGGTCCTGGCGGACGGGCTCGCCGGGCTCCTCGGCCGGGCCGTCGTCAGGCTGGCGGCCGGACCGCCCACCGGCACGTTCACCCAGCTGGCCTTGGAGCAGGACGAGTTGGTGGTGCTGCAGGAGTCCGGGGCCAGCGGCGTCGAGGTGGCCCCGGGCGGGGAACCCGACCCGGCGGACACGACCGGGGACCGCGGGAAGCCGCTCGTGCTGCGGCTGCTCCGGGGTGAGGTGCTCTACCTTCCGCCCGGGTCCCGTGCGGTCCTGCGCCACGAACCCGGTACCCGCCATGTCCTGCTGCGGATCGCCGTCCGCCCGGCCGAGGCGCGATGACGCCTTCGGGACCGGTGGGGAAGGACCTGTCCTCGGGGGTGTCCAGGGCCGTCCAGGCCTGTCCCGATCGGTAGCCGGGAATGGGGGGTTCCCCTCATTCTCAAGGAGTCGGCACCGGGCGATCCGCCCGCCGGGACCCAAGAGTCCGCTGCCGCCCCCTCCCGCCTCCCGCTTCACCAGCCGCTCATCCGGACAAGGAGCCTCCATGGGCAAGATCGCCGTGCTCACCAACGACCTGCAGAGCGACGTCACCACCCTGACCGCCGAACGCACCGCGGTGATGGCCGCCGCGCAGCCCGGCTTCACCGGGTTCCTGGACGAGATGCGCAAGCGCGGCCACGTCGTCTACCACCTCCAGCTGATCAACCTGCCCGACGACCCGAATGCGAACCGCCGGGCCGACGGAACCCTTCCGCTCCAGCGCGGTACCGAGGGGGCGGCCATCCTCCCCGCCTTCCTCGCCGAGGGCGACGTGGTCGTCGAGAAGACCAAGGACAGCGGCTTCTACGAGACCGAGATGCACGACCTGCTCCAGGCGGCCGGCGTCGACACCGTGCTGGTGACCGGGCTCCAGACGCAGATCTGTGTGCAGACCACCGCCGCCGACGCCTTCTTCCGCGGCTACAACGTCTGGGTGGCCTCCGACTGCGTGGTCTCCGACAACGCCGCGGACCGCGACCGTTCGCTCACCTGGCTGAGCGGGTACTGCGCCACCGTCGCGGACTCGCAGGAGGTCCTGGACACCCTGGACACCAAGGGCGAGCTCCCGCGCAGGATCCCCAAGACCCTTCCGTAACGGTCCTTCCCGTCGTCCGACGGAACCCGGCGCCGGGCGCCGTTCCCGACCCGCCGCCCACGGCGCCGGGTTCCGTGATCCCCACCCCCGTACCGGAAAGGCAGGACGTGCAGATGGCAAGCGCGGTGAGCGGCCCCGACGAGGTCCTTCTCGACCACGGCAGCGGCGCCAAGCTCAGTCACGAGCTGATCTCCCTGATCGTCGACACCCTCGGCGACGTGTACATCGGCGAGATGGAGGACAGCGCGATGCTGTCGATCCCCGCCGGGCGCATCGCGATGACCACGGACTCGTTCGTGGTGGACCCGCCGTTCTTCGGCAACGGCGACATCGGCAAGATCTCGGTCTGCGGCACGGTCAACGACCTCGCCGTGGTCGGCGCGCGCCCGCTCTACCTCACCCTCGGGCTGATCCTGGAGACGGGCCTGCCGATCCCGCGCCTGGTCCGGGTGCTCACCTCGATCCGCGAGGTGGCGCGCGAGGCCGGGGTCCAGATCGTCTGCGGCGACACCAAGGTCGTCCGCAAGGGCGAGGCCGACCAGATCTACATCAACACCGCGGGTGTCGGCGTCTTCGAGCGGGAGCCGCTGCGCATGCGGGACGTCCGGGCCGGCGACCGGGTGATCCTCAGCGGACCGATCGGCAACCACACGGTCCACCTGCTGTCGATCCGTGAGGGGCTGGGCTTCGAGCAGCGCGTGCTCAGCGACTGCGCGCCGCTGAACGGACTCCTGGACGGACTGCTGTCCACGGTCGGCGCGGGGGCGGTGCACTCGGTCCGCGACGTCACCCGGGGCGGCCTGGCCGCCGTCCTGCACGAGTACGCCGGCTCGTCCGGGCTCACGATCCGCGTCGAACAGGACAGCCTCCCCGTCCAGTTCGAGACGGTGATGGCCACGGACATGCTGGGCATCAACGCGATCCACTCCGCGAACGAGGGGTGCCTGTGCCTGTTCGTCGACCCCGCGGCGGAGGAGGAGGTGCTGGCGGCGCTGCGCTCGCACAGGTACGGCGCGGAGGCGGTCACGATCGGCGAGGTCACCCAGGACGCCGAGCCGGTCGTCCTGATGCGCGGCCCGGACGGCCGGGACTCCGTGGTCGAGGAGCTCGAAGGCTCCGAGCTGCCGCGTCTGTGCTGAACGGGGAGACGAGGAGATGACGACGAACAGCGAGGCGAACGAGCGGCGGCGCATCCGCGTCCGCGGCGTGGTCCAGGGCGTGGGCTACCGGCCCTTCGTCTACAAGCTCGCACTGAAGCACGACCTGACGGGCTGGGTGCTCAACGACCCGGAGGGCGTCCTGATCGAGGTCGCCGGCCGGGCCGGACAGGTGCACCGGTTCACCGAGGCCCTGAGCGCCGAGGCGCCGCCGCAGGCGCGGGTGACGGACGTCCGGGTCGAACAGCTGGGCTCCGACGCGGTGAGGGCGGAGGCCTTCGTCATCCGGGAGTCCCGGCACGGCGGCGTCCGCAGCACCATCGTCCCCGCCGACTCCTACGTCTGCGACGACTGCCTCGCCGAACTCCGCGACCCCGCGGACCGGCGCCACGGCTACCCCTTCGTCAACTGCACCAACTGCGGCCCGCGGTACTCGATCATCCGGGACCTGCCCTACGACCGGGCGGCCACCAGCATGGCCGGCTTCACCATGTGCCCGCCCTGCGCCGCCGAGTACCGGGACCCCCTGGACCGGCGCTACCACGCCCAGCCCAACGCCTGCCCCGACTGCGGCCCCCGGCTGCTGCTCGCGGGCCCCGGGGGGACGTCGGCCGGTGGGGCAGCGGCCGGTGGGGCATCGGCAGGGGTGACGTCGGCCGAGGGCGCGGCGGCGCTCACCGGCGCGCTGGCCGCGCTCGCCGAGGGCCGGATCGTCGCGGTCAAGAGCATCGGCGGGTTCCACCTCGCGGTGGACGCCCGCGACGCCGAGGCGGTCGCCCGGCTGCGGACCCGCAAGCGGCGCGACTCCAAGCCGTTCGCGGTGATGGCCCGTGACCTGGACACCGTCTCGTCCTTCGCCGAGGTCCGCCCGCCCGAGGCCGAGCTGCTGCTCTCGCCCGCCCGCCCGATCGTCCTGCTCCGCAAGCGGGGGCGGGGCCTGCCGGACCAGGTCGCCCCACGCAACCCCAACCTCGGGGTGATGCTTCCCTCCGCGCCGCTGCACCACCTGCTGGTCGGTCGGGCCGGCCCGGACGCGCTGGTCATGACCAGCGGGAACATCTCGGGCTACCCCATCGTGTACCGCAACGAGGACGCGCTGGAGCAACTCCTGGACGTCGCCGACCTGATCCTCTACAACGACCGCGACATCGAGGTCAGGGTCGACGACTCGATCGTCCGGTACTCCGAGCACGCCCGGCTCGGCGCCCCACTGGTCAGTTTCATCCGCCGGGCCCGCGGCTACGCGCCGTACCCGGTGGAGGTGGGCACCGACCTGGCTCCGCTGGTCGCCTACGGAGCCGAGCTGAAGACCACCGTCGCGTTGAGCAGCGGCTCCCGCGTCTACGTCAGCCAGCACATCGGCGACATCAAGAACGACGAGACCTTCGGTGCGCACCAGGCGGCCGTCCGGCACCTCGCGACCCTGCACGACCTCCACCCGCGGCACGCCGCCGTCGACCTGCACCCCCAGTTCCGCGCGACGCGCTTCGCGTCCGAGCGGCAGGGGGACACCTTCGAGCGGGTCGTCCAGGTACAGCACCACCACGCGCACATGGCGTCCTGCATGGCGGAGAACCGCCTCGCCGGCCGGACGATCGGCGTGATCTTCGACGGCACCGGCTACGGCCTGGACGGCACCATCTGGGGCGGCGAGATCCTGGTCGGTGACCTCCGCCAGGCCGAACGGGTCGCACACCTGCGGACCCTGCCGCTCCTGGGCGGCGACCGGGCGGTCACCGAACCGATCAGGACGGGCTTCGCCCTCGCCCTGGACGCGTTCGGCGACCCGGCCGCGGCGGTCGCGGCGTTCCCGGTGCTGGAGACCCTCGACGACCGGCAGCGCCACGTCTTCGCCACCATGGCCAGGCGCGGCGTCAACTCCCCGCCCGCCTCCAGCATGGGCCGGCTGTTCGACGCCGTGGCCGCACTGCTCGCCCTCACCACGCACGCCGAGTACGAGGCGCAGGGCCCCATCGAGCTGGAGGGGCTGCTCGGGCGGGACTTCACCATGGCGCGGCCCGAGGAGCGCTACCGCTTCGGCGCGACGCCCCGGGACGGTGTGACGGAGATCGATCCCCGCCCGATGGTCCGGGCGCTCGCCGTCGATCTGGCGGCCGGCCTGGACACCGCCGCCATCAGCCGTCGCTTCCACTCGGCCGTGGTCGACATGGTCGTCGAGCGCTGCCGGGCGCTGGGCGAGGTCGGCACCCGGCAGCTCGTCCTGTCCGGCGGCGTCTTCCTCAACGAGTTCCTACTGGTCAACTGCCTGGTGGAGCTGCGCGAGGCGGGGTTCGACGCGTACTGCCAGCAGCAGGTGCCGACCAACGACGGCGGCATCTCCCTGGGCCAGATCGTGGTGGCCGACGCCCGGCTGGCGGGGGCGTGAACGCGCCCGACCGCCTTCGGCCGGCGGACCAGCCGCCGACATCCACCTTCGACCGTGCGCGCCCGGCTGCCGCGGCCTCCCTCCGGGAGCGCGGACGGGCAGAGCGAGGAGAGAACGAGCAATGCAGAGGTACCTGATCACGGGAGGGCGCGGGTACATCGGGTCGGTGCTGGCCCGCAGACTCGCCCGCTCCGGAGCGGAAGTGGTCGTGGTCGACAACGGCATGGTCGGCGGCCCGGAACTCGACCTGCCCGGCATCGCCTACGTCGACGGCGACGTCCGCGACACCGGTTCCTGGGAGAAGGCCCTGGAGGGCGTGGACGCGGTCGTGCACCTGGCGGCCATCGTGGGAGACCCCGCCTGCGGCGTCGACCCGGACACGGCCTGGGAGGTCAACTACCGGGGCACCATCCAGGTGGCCGAGGCCTGCCGGCGGGCCGACGTGCGGTCCCTGGTCTTCGCGTCGACCTGTAGCAACTACGGGGTCACCGGCGACCGGGAGGTCGACGCCTGGTCGCCGCTGGCACCCCAGTCGGTCTACGCCGAGTCCAAGGTGATGGCCGAGCACTACCTGCTCTCGCTGCCGCACGACATGCTCTCCTCCCGCCTGCTGCGCTTCGCCACCATCCACGGCCTCTCGCCCCGCATGCGGTTCGACCTCGCCGTCAACGTCATGACGGCGAACGCCGTCGCACGCGGTGCCGTCACCGTGCACGGCGGTACCCAGTGGCGCCCGTTCCTGCACGTCGAGGACGCGGCCTCGGCCGTACAGCTCACCCTCGGCGATGTCCGGCGGATCGGCACCACCGTCCACAACTGCGGTTCCCGCGAGGAGAACTACCGGATGGACGCCGTCGGCGACCTGATCGCCGAGGAGGTGCCCGGCACCGGGGTGGAGATCCGCAAGGAGCAGACGGACCCGCGCAACTACCGGGTGAACTTCGATCCGATCGCCCGGGAGCTGGGATTCAGCCCGAGCCTGCGGGTGGTCGACACGGTGCGCCACATCCGGGACGCCATGCGCGACGGCGAGTTCGCCGACTTCGGCGCCGCCCGGTACAGCAACCACCAGATCGCGGTCGCCCGGCGCGAGGGGTCCGTCCGGACGCGGGCGCTCTGACCGGGCGCCCGCGTCCGGATGCCGTGACCGGACGCCGCGACCGAAGGCCCCGACCGGACGCCCCGACCGAACGCCGTCGACGACCAAGCCCTGAGGAGCCCTCCCATGACGCAGATCCCGCAGAGCACCGTCCGCCCACCACGCTTCCCCGAACTCGTCCCGCTGGCGCGCCCGACCATCGACCTCGACGCCGGGATGGGCCCCGCCTTCCAGGAGATCCTCCGGTCCGGCATGCTCACCAACGGCCGGCACGTCCGCGAGTTCGAGGAGGCCGCGGCCGGCTACCTCGGCGTCGCCAGTGCCGTGGCGGTGAGCAACTGCACGACCGGCCTGATGCTCGTGCTGCGCTGCCTGGACCTGACCGGCGACATCGCGGTCCCGAGCTTCACGTTCATGGCGTCCGGCCACGCCGTCGACTGGGCGGGGCACGGCGTACGGTTCGCCGAGTCCCACCCCCGCACCTGGACCCTCGACCCGGAGGCCCTGGCCCCGGTGGTCCCGGACGTGGCGGGTGTGATGGGGATGCACACCTTCGGAGCCCCGTGCGACGCGGACCGGTTGCAGGAACTGTGCGACTCCCGGGGCATCCCGCTGATCTTCGACGCCGCGCACGGCTTCGGCAGCCGCTACCCCGACGGGAGCATGGTCGGCAGCAAGGGCGTGGCCGAGGTGTTCAGCCTCAGCCCGACGAAGACCCTCAGCACCGGGGAGGGCGGGCTGATCGCCACGAACGACACGGCACTGGCCGCCAGGCTCCGGACGGCCAGGGAGTACGGGAACCCCGGAGACTACGACAGCCGCGTCATCGGGCTCAACGGCCGGATGACGGAGGTGTCCGGACTCATGGGGACGCACGCGCTCAGGTCCCTGCCGCGCTGGCTCGACGTCAGGAGGGCCCTGGTGGAGCGCTACCGCTCGCGCCTGGCCGGCCTGCCCGGCCTGGATTTCCAGCAGCTCCCGGCCGGTGCGGCGAGTTCGTACAAGGACCTCGGGATCCGCGTCGACGGTGCGCGGTTCGGGATGAGCCGCGACGCGCTGTCCGAGCGCCTGCACCGGGAGAACGTCAGCAACCGCCGGTACTTCAGCCCCGCGCTGCACCAGCAGACCGCCTACCGGGGCGTTCCCGTCGGCACGGAGCTCTCCGTGACCGAGGAACTGGCGTCGAGCGTGATCACGCTGCCGCTCTTCTCACATATGCCCGCGGATCTCGTCGATGAGATCTGCGATCTTGTCACCGAGCTCCACACGTCCGGCTGAGCCGTCGCCACGTCGGCGGAGCGGGCGGGCAACGACTGGCCAACGATCCGGCACAGCACAGAAGTGGTGGTACAGCATCGTGAACGACTACGTGTCAGACCTGCGCAGGCTGGTGGGAACCCGGCCGCTGATCCTCCCCGGGACCTCGGTCGTGGTGACCGACCCGGCCGGCCGGATCCTGCTCCTGGAGAGGGCCGACACCGGCGGCTGGGGACTGCCCGGCGGACTCATGGAGCCCGGGGAATCCTTCGAGGAGACCGGGCGGCGCGAGCTGAAGGAGGAGACCGGTCTGGAGGTCGGCGAGCTGCACCTGCTCGGGGTCTTCTCCGGAGTGGAGTACTACTACCGCTACCCGCACGGCGACGAGATCTACAACGTCACCGCCGCCTACACGGCCAGGCTGCCGCAGGACGCCGTGGTCGCCCTGGACACCACCGAGAACAGCGCCTGGCGCTTCTTCGCCCCGGACGAGATCCCGGACACCGTGATCAGCCCGGAACGCCCCATCCTCGCCCGGTACACGCAGGCCGAGCAGTGAGCCCGCCCGCCGCGGACTACACGGAGTTCATCGGCTCCGTCCTGAGTGAGGCGTCCGAGCTGGCCGTCCGGATGCGCGGCAGCGGCCCGGGCACGGACGGGGGCCCGGTCCGGGACACGGCCCGGGGCACGGTCAAGCCGGAGGACGAGAACCAGATCGTCACCGACGCCGACCTGGCCCTCGGCGCACTGCTGACCGGGCGGATCGCCGACCGGTACCCGGGGCACGCGATCCTGGAGGAGGAGAGCGGCGCGACCCCGGGCGACCAGGAGGTCACCTGGGTCGTCGACCCGCTGGACGGCACCAGCAACTACGCCGCCGGCAGCCCCCTGTTCGGGGTGATGGTGGCGGCGGTCGGCCCCCGGGGGGTGCTCGCGGGCGGACTGGCGCTGCCCGCGTTCGGCACCGTGTACGTCGCCCGGACCGGCCGCGGCGCCACCCGGAACGGGCGCCCGCTCGGACCGCTCCCGGCCACCGGGCCCGGCCGCGCGCTGGTGGCCTACGGGATGGACAAGGGCCCGGCCGAGCTGATGGCCGCCGAAGGCCGGCTCGTGGCCGCCATCGGGTCGACCTGCCTCGGGGTCCGGATGAGCAACAGCGTCTTCGACATCTGCATGGTGGCCGACGGCGCCTACGCGGCGTTCGTCCACCGCGGCTGCCGGATCTGGGACGTGGCGGCCGCCGTCTGCGTCCTCCGGGAATGCGGCGGGATCTGCACCGATCTGCAGGGCCGGCCCCTGGACCTCACCCGCCCCTTCGACAAGGCGGACCAGGTCTTCGAGGTCTGCCTCGCTTCGGCCGACATGCACCCCTCCCTGCTGGCCGCGGTGCGAGCGGCGGCCGTCGACGGCGCGGTGACGGCCGACGGCGATGCGCCGGCGGCCGGGGGCTACGCGACGGCCGAGGGCTACGCGGCGGCACGCGGCCCCGCGGACCGAAGGGACTGACCCCGTGAACCCCACCCCCGCCGCCCGGCCAGGACAGGACGCCGGAGTCAGCCTCCTGGCCGTCCTCAAGGGAGTGACCGGCGGCTACGACGCCAGCGCCATGGCCGGCGCGCTGCTGCTGGTCACGGACCACTTCAGGCTCACCACCGCCCAGCAGGGCTCGCTGTACGCCGCGACCTCGGCCGGCTGGATCGCCGGCGTGCTGCTGGGCAGCAGACTGGTCGTCACCCTCGGCCGCCGCGCCACCCTGATCTGGCTGGCACTGCTCTACGTGGCGGCCACCGCGCTGGCCGTCACCGCGCAGAACGTGGTGTGGATGGACGCCAGCCGGCTCGTCCAGGGCACCATGATGGGCGTCGCGATCGTGGCGATGCCCATCTTCATCGCCGAATCCGTCTCCACCCGCGCCCGCGGTCGCATCGCCGTCCTGTACCAGGTGGCGACGTCCTTCGGATGCGCGCTGGGCTACCTCTGCGGCTACCTCCTGATGGGCAGCGGGCAGTGGCGACTGATGCTCGCGATTCCCGGCGTCCTCGCCCTCGCCAGCACCGTGCTGCTGACCCGGCTCCCGGAGACCGAGCGCTGGCACCAGCTCCGGCGGGAACGGCTGGCGGGCCCGGCCGCCGGAGCCCCGCGCGGGCCGGGCACCCTGCGCACCATGCTCGGCCCCCGCTACCGGACGCTGACGGTCTTCGTCGTCGTCCTGGGCTTCTTCGTCCAGGCCACCGGCATCAACGCGGTGGTGTTCTTCGGCCCGCGGATCTTCCAGCACATGGGCTACACGGACTCCTTCGGACTGCTCGTGCTGCCGGGCCTGGTCCAACTCGCGGGCGCCGCGGCGGCGTTGGTCTGCGCCCTGACGATCGACCGGTTCAACCGCTTCGGACGGCGGCCCGCCCTGCTCGCGGGCACCGCCCTGATGGCCCTGGGACAGGCGCTGATGGTGGTCATGTTCGCCGCCGACGCCGCCGCGGTCGTCGGTCTCCTCGGCCTGGTCGTCTTCATCGTCGGGTTCAACTTCGGCTTCGGATCGGTGGTGTGGATCTTCGCCGCCGAGGGCTTCCCGGACCATCTGCGCGGCGCCGGAGCGTCGGCGATGCTGCTGACGAACCTCACCGCGAACCTGCTCGTCGCCCAGTTCTTCCTCGGCCTGCTCGACGCCGTCGGCGGGATGCTGACGTTCGTGGTCCTGCTCGGCGTCACCGTCCTGTCCTGGCTCTTCGTGTACGCGCTGGCGCCGGAGACGAAGGGGCGCTCCCTGGACGAGGTCCAGTCCTACTGGGAGAACGGCCGGCGCTGGACGGTCCCGGACGACCGGCCGGTCACCGATGACGCCCCCGTCCGCACCTGACCCCGCCCGTACCCGGGCCCCTGCGCACCTGCCGTCGTCCGTACCCGACCCCGTGCGCACGGTGCCCCGGGGAAGGCCGTCCGACCGGAACCAGAAAGGGAGGTGGGACCCGTGCCACGGCGCAGTGCACCGGGGTCGGTGCTGGTGGTCGGACCCGGGCCGGTCACCACCGGCCAGGCAGCCGAACTCGACTCGGCGGGAACCCAGGCGTGCCGGGTGCTCAGGGAGGAGGGGCTCCGCGTCACGGTCGTCGACAGCAACCCGGCGACGATCACCACCGACCCCGAACTGGCCGACGCCACCTACCTGGAACCGGTGACGGCCGAGACCGTGGAGAAGGTCATCGCCAAGGAGCGGCCGGATGCCCTGCTGCCCACCGTCGGTGGGCGGACCGCACTGGCCATCGCGCTCGCCCTGCACGAGTCCGGAGTGCTCGCGCGCTACGGCGTCGAGCTGATCGGCGCCGGCATCGACGCCATCCGGGCCGCCCGGGACCGGGGCGCGTTCCGGCGGATCGCCCGGCGGGCCGGCGCCGAGGTGGCGCGTGGTGTGATCTGCCGATCGCCGGCGCAGTGTCAGGCGGCGGCGGACGACCTGGGCTACCCGGTGATCGTAGGGCCCGCCCACCACACGGGGGGCACCGGCCTGCGCGTCGCGCACGACCGGCGGGAGCTGTCCGCCCTGGCCGACACCGTGCTGATCGCGGGCCCAGCCGGCGAGGTGCTGCTGGAGGAATCCCTGCTCGGCTGGAAGGCGTTCGAGCTGGAGCTCCTGCGTGACCGCGACGGCGACATGGCCGTCGTCTGCTCGACCGAGTACCTGGAGCCGATGGGCAGCCACGCGGGCGACTTCATCGCGGTCACCCCGGCCATGACGCTCTCCGAACGGGACCACCGGCGGCTAAGCGACACCGCCGCGGCCGTGACGGCCGGGCTCGGCGTCACCGGCGGCTGCACCGTCCGGTTCGCGGTCGACCCACGCACCGGCCGGATGGCCGTGGTCGCGACGAAGCCCGTGGCGACCCGTTCCAGCGCGCCGGCCGCCACGGCCACCGGCCTCCCGCTCGCCCGGATCACGACCAGGCTGGCGCTCGGGCACACCTTGCGCGAACTCCACTTGCCCGAACGTCGCCTGAACGGGCTCCGCGACGAGACCATCGCGCAGCCCCCGCCCATCGGCGAGCCGAGCCCGGACCACGTGGTCGTCAGAGTGTCCCGGTTCGTGTCAGGGAGAGAGTCGGTGGCGATCGGCCGGTCCTTCCCCGAGGCTCTCAACAAGGCGCTGCGCCCGTTCGACACCGAGGGCGGCATCAACCAGATGCACCAGGTGCACCAGGCCATCCGGGCCGGTGCCACCGTCGACGAACTGACCGCTGCCACCGGCATCGACCCGTGGTTCCTGGAGCAGATCGCGCGCATCGAGCAGGTGGCGCGGCTGGTCGCCGAGGAGCGCGCCGCCGCCCTGCCGCAGACCCTGCGGCTGGCGAAGCGGTACGGCCTGTCGGACGCCCGGATCGCCCGGCTGCGCGGGATGTCGGAGGAGGCGGTGCGGGAGCTGCGCCGGGTCCTCGGCATCCGCCCCGCGTACCCCGCCACCTCGGCCGGATGCCGCTACTCCAGCTACGCCGCGGAGACCGAGGCACTCTCGCGGCCGTCCACCGAAACCCCACCGAAGATCATCATCCTGGGTGGAGGGCCGACCCGGACCGGCCACGGCATCGACTCCGACTACCTGCGCGCACACGCGGGATCCGCGCTCGCCGCCGCCGGTTACGACCCGGTCCTCGTCCACTGCACCCCGGCCTCCGGAGATGACGGCGGCCCCCGCCTGTACTGCGAGCCGCTCACCTTCGAGGACGTGCTCGAAGTGGTGGCCGCCGAGCGGGCGACCGGCGAGGTTGCCGGAGTGCTGCTGCACCTGGGCGGCGAGACCCCGCTCGGCCTCGCCGCCCGGCTCGCCGAGGCCGGCGTGCCGATCGTGGGGACCCCAGCGGCCTCCCCGCCGCTCCCGGACCCGCCGCACCGGCTTCCGGACGACGCCACGGTGGTCGACGTCGACGCCCTCTTCGACGGCAAGGAACTGTACGTGGGCGGCATCACGGAGCACGTCGAGGGCGAGCACGGCCACTCCGGCGACCCGGCCTGCACCCTGCCGCCCGTCACCCTAGGCCGCGCCGACCTCGCCCGGATCCGCGAGTCCACCGAGGCACTGGCCACCCGGATCGGCGCCCACGGGCTGATCACCGTCCGGTTCGCCCTGGCCGCCGGACTGCTGCACGTGCGCGGGGCGCGCCCGGGGGCGGGCCGCACCGTGCCGTTCGTGTCGAAGGCCACCGGCGTGCCGCTGGCCAGGGCCGCGGTCCGGATCATGCTGGGAGCCGGCATCGCCGAACTCCGCGCCGACGGGACACTGCCGGCCGCCGGCGACGGTGGAACACCGCCGCCGGGCACGGCGATCGCGGTCAGGGCGACGGCGCTGCCACGGCCCGGATTCCGTACGGGCGAAGGCGGCTGCCCGGCCACCTCACCCGCCTCGGAGACGGCCGTCACCGGTGAGGTGATGGGCATCGCCGCCGGTTTCGGCGCGGCCTACGCGAAGGCGCGGGCCGCCGCCCACCCCCGGCTCCCCGCCAAAGGGCGGGCCCTGGTGTCGATCGCCGACCGCGACAAGCGGGCCATGGTGCTGCCGCTGAAGGTGCTCGCCGACACCGGCTTCGAGATCCTGGCCACCGAGGGAACCGCGGACGTCCTGCGGCGCAACGGCGTTCCCGCCAGGACCGTCCGCAGCACCGGTGCCGTCGACCGCATCCTGGCAGGCGAGCCGGACCTCATCGTCACCACCCCGCGCACCGCACCCGCCCGGCCCGGAGACCCGGACGACGGCAGGGCCCTGCGCACCGCCGCGGCGATCCGGGGCATCCCGTGCGTCACGACGGTCCTGGGCCTGGCCGCCGCCGTCCAGGGCATCGAGGCCGAGAGCCGCGGCGCCTCGGGGGTGTCCTCCCTCCAGGAGTACGCGAAGAGGCGGGCGCGATGAACGGCCGGCCTGAGACCTGGGGTGGGCTGAGCGGTGCACCCGGTCCGTGGCGGCGGCCGGGCCTCGGGTAGCCTCCGGACGGTGACGTCTACGCAGGTGCGACTCGACCCGATGACCGAGGCCGAATTCCAGGCCTACTTCGCGCACATCGTGGCCAAGTACGCGGCCAGCAACGTGACTTCGGGCAACTGGACGGCCGAGGAGGCCGCGGCGAAGTCCGCGGAGAAGCTGGCCCAGCTGCTGCCCGACGGGCTCGCCACCGACGACACCCGTCTCTGTCTGGCCCGGGACGCCGTGAGCGGCGAGCGGGTGGGCATCTTCTGGCTGCACCTGCGCCCGCACGGCACGCAGACCGCGGCCTTCGTCCACGACATCGAGATCGACGCCGGGCTGCGCGGTCGAGGCTACGGCCGGGCGGTCATGCTCGCGGGCGCCGACCTCGCGCGTGAACTCGGCGCGGTACGGATCGGACTGCACGTCTTCGCGCACAACGAGACCGCGATCGCGCTGTACACCTCGCTCGGATTCGCCACCACCGACCTGGTCATGTCCCTGCCGCTGTGACGGACGGGGGATCGTGGCCGGCAGGCGGCGACGTGGGCTGATCGCTCATGTTCCTGGTGTCGCAGGGTGAACGGGCCCTCGCACGGGCGACCGTGCGGCCTGCTTCCGCCGGACCGGTGGGAGGCGCGGGCCTCCGACGGCGGGAGCTTCCCGGGGCCACTCGTGTGGGTGAGATGTCGTGTCGTCGGCCCGGGGCCGGTCCGGGCAGCCAGGAGACTGGCCGCGCCACATGGGCGACGACGGAAGGACCGACATGGCGGAAGAGCTGTACGCGACGCTGAAGACCAACAAGGGCGACATCGTGATCCGGCTGCTGCCGGACCACGCCCCCAAGACGGTCAAGAACTTCGTGGAACTCGCCACGGGCGAGCGGCAGTGGGTCGACCCGAACACGGGTCAACCGAGCAACGGGCCGCTGTACGACGGCACGGTGTTCCACCGGGTCATCGAGGGCTTCATGATCCAGGGCGGTGACCCGCTGGGCAACGGGACCGGTGGACCGGGGTACAAGTTCGCGGACGAGTTCCACCCGGACCTGGCGTTCACCAAGCCCTACCTGCTGGCCATGGCCAACGCCGGGCCCGGGACCAACGGTTCGCAGTTCTTCATCACCGTCGGGCCGACCACCTGGCTCACCGGCAAGCACACCATCTTCGGTGAGGTCGCCGACGCGGCCGGTCAGAAGGTCGTCGACGCCATCGCGACGTCGGAGACCGGCCGCAACGACCGCCCCGTGCAGGACGTCGTCATCGAGAAGGTCGTGATCGAGACCCGCTGAGCGGCGAGGACTCGGGGGCGATCCGCCCGGACGGCCGCCGTCGGCTCCGTGGAACGGAGCGGAGGCGCCAAGCCCGGTCGGATCGCCACCCGGAGGTACCGCGGCCCGGCGGCAGTCGGATCAGGACGCGGGGACCGAGTCGGTGAAGGACGTCCCCGCGGCGCGGTAGCCGGCCACGGCGGCGCCGACCTGGGCGGGTGTCAGCACCTGGTCCTTGACGTGCAGGACGTAGTCCACCTGCTCCTCGTAGGCGCGCTCCTCGGTGCCGGCCCGGCCGGTGAGGTCGGTGAGCCACTGGTTGAAGGCGATCACCATCGGCCGCTCGGGGAGGTAGCGGGCGTCGTGGCGGGCGAACTCGACCCCGTCGACGTAGTAGACGATGCCGCTGTCGTCGATGGTCAGGACGAGGTCGTGCCAGCCGTCGAACGAGGTGCGGGCCGTGGTGTACACGTTGTCGGAGCGCTCGGGGCCGTACGTCTCCCACGAGGTGGCGAAGAAGATGTTCGAGGTCTCGCCCCAGCCGCCGTTGGGCAGGTACTCGAAGTCGTACTCGGAGTAGTCGTCGGCCATCGGGGCCTTGAGGTCGTTGATCGTGAAGAAGCTCTGCACCAGGTGGTCGCCGTCGGGGCCGGAGACCGGGGCGTCGGAGAAGCGGACCCGGGCGGCGTACGTGCCGTTGCGGAACTTCGTGGCCTGGCTGTGGAACTCGCTCTGCCGGGTGGACTCCGCGGTGCCGGCGGTCGTGGTCCGCAGGGTCATCACCGAGTTCCCGGCCGCCTTGGCGAAGGTGACGTTCTCGGGCGCCCAGGCCGCCCCGCCCACGCCGGGACCGCCGCCGCCCGAGCGCGCGTTCCAGCCGTGGGCGGCTAGCGCCGGGTCGTCGTGGCCGGCGTAGTCGAGGTCGTCGAAGAGCACCGCACCGGTCGGGACGGTCGGCGCGGTCGGGGCGGTGCCCCAGACCTGGGCGCCGGCGACGCTGGCGGTGACCTTGGCCCAGTTCGCGTACCCGGTCTGGGTGTTGCCGAAGGAGTAGTCGTCGCCCTGCTCCACCGACTGCCAGTCGGATCGGTGGAAGCGCAGTTGCAGGTCCCCGCTGTCCGCCCCGGGGGCCAGCGTGCCGGCGCCCGCGGTGAAGCCGATCTCCAGGTAGCGGTCGGCGGCCGCACCCGGCTCACCGATGGTGCCGAAGGTGCCCGTGACGTTGGCGCAGCCCCGGACGGCCCAGTCGCAGGCGAAGCGGTAGGCGGCCGAGGGGGAGTCGGCCTTGAAGTAGTAGCGCAGCCTGACCTGGTTCAGGGCGACCGGCGCGGAGCCGGTGTTGACGACCTTGAGCCACGGCGCGGCCTGGGCGGTGCCGCTGCCGCCGTTGCGGTACTGCACGGCGAGGGTCTCGCCGGCGGCGGCCGCCGGCAGTGCGCCGAGGAGGCTCGCGCCGAGCCCGGCGGCGACGGCGGCGGCGAGCGCCGCGCGAACGCGGGGGCGTCGGTGGGTGGTTCGGGTGCTCACGGGGTGGGGTTCCTCTCCTGACGTGGGGGCGGCGCGCGGCACCGGCGGAGGGGAGCCCGGTTTCACCTCGGGTCGAGCGGTGGGGGGAGGTGGTGGCGGGCCGCGCGATCAGAAAGTGGCATAGACCAATTTCCCCGTCAACCCCGCACCGCCCGATCGGCCGGAACGCGGCCGTCCGCCCCGCGGAGTGGCTGATAGCAGGAACACCCGCCCCGGCAGCGGCGAGTGGCCACCCCGCCCTTCGACGCCGTCCTCCCCGGTGGCCCCGGGTCATCGGCGGTGTGGGGCCCGGGGCCGGCCGCGTGGGCCGGACCCCGGGGTCGGGCGGGGCCGTCACGCGGCGAGGTGCTCCAGCGTGAACACGGTGGCCCGGTTGGAGAACTGGGCCAGCGCCGAACCCGTGCTGCCGGCCTGGTCGGCGAGGGCCGCGAAGAAACCGCTGTGCGAGAGCCGGATCAGCACCTGGTCGGAGCCGGGCGCGAGGGGCGTGAAGTGCAGGATCTGGTTGTTGTAGATCCACCCCGTGCAGTCGAACACGTTGAGGTTGGCGCCTTCGCCCCCGCTGCCGCCGTCGTTCGGGTTCTGCTTCCACACGCCCAGGCACTCGCCTTCCTGCAGGCGGCTGCGGAGGATGAGCGACTGGTTGTCGGAGTTGAAGTGGCACAGCTTCCACTGCTGGTTGTAGTGGCCGGTGTCGGGGTTCTGGATGGCCTGTCCCCAGTCGCTCGCGAGGTTCCTCTCCACGAGCTGCCCGAACGGCGTCCTGATCCGGTAGTAGCCGTCGTCGCAGACGTAGCCGTGCCACTCGCTGGAGGCCGGCCCCTGGGGCGAGGCCGAGGCGGGGGCGGCGAGCAGGGTGAGGCCGGCCAGTGAGGCGAGGGCGGCGGCGCCGAGGGCGCGCAGTGCCGTGCCCTGGCGGGTGCTGGTGTGGCGCAGCGGGTTCGTCACGGTTTCCTCCGTCGTTGTCGGGTCGGTGGGTGTGGTCAGCAGCTGCTGAGGAGGAGTTGGGCGGCCCGGCGCACGGTGCCGGCCGGTTCGGCGGGCGCGCAGCCGACCGAGCCGATCTCCGGCGCCTCGTAGGTGGTGAAGGTCCCCGGGGTCGACGAGGTGGTGACCCAGACGCCGGTGGTGGGGCCGGTCTGGGCGCAGATGCGGTTGACGTACTGGCCGGAGACGACCCGGGTGCCGCGGTAGAGGCCGTAGCGGCCGGGGTCCTTGAGGGTCCAGGTGTCGCTGACGGTCTGGCTGACGGTGCTGGAGGTGGTCTTCTGGACCGAGAAGCCGACCTTGACCTCGACCTTGGCGAACAGGGCGCTCGCGCCGGCGGTGATCTCGGTCCTGTTGTCGACGGTGGTGGTCGCCGAGCTGACCCGGTTCAGGACGTCGGAGTGCTGGCCGACGCTGCCCGGGGTGACGTTGTAGATCAGGAAGTCGGTGACGAGGGGGGTGATCTGGAGGTTGAGGGGCTCCGTGACGGTGTGGTCCACGGTGGGGTTGCAGAGGGTCGGGAGGGTGTCGGCGTGGGCCGCGGGGGCCGTGCCGAGGCCCAGCAGGCCGACGGCGATCGCGGTGGTGGCGGAGGCGGCGAGGGTGCGCCGGCGCGTCCAGCGGGTGGTGGTCATCTCGGGCTCCTGGAGCGGTTGCGGAAGCACGGGTGGGTGCGCGGGCGCGACGACTTGCGCGCGCACGCCCGGGCGACGGGCTGCGTATGGCGAGAAGTCTTGTCGTGGCACACCCGCCGGCAGTAGTGGCTGATGCCATGAGCCGCTCGGGCCGTGTCACGGCCGAGGCATGACAACTGTCATGATCTTTTGGCTGGTTCGGGTGCAGACAGAGAGCGGACGCGGTCCCTAGGCTGACCGGACATGACCACCACAACCGCGGGGCCCGGTGCGGCCGAGCCGGGGCGGCTGGGCCGCCTCACCCGCTGGACGCTGCTCGCTCTGGGGCCCCTGTGGCTGCTGCTGGCCGCGAACGACACCGCCTTCAACCTGAGCCCCACGGGCCGGGCCGTGGCCGCCCCGGTCCTCGTGGCCGTCGGGGTCCAGCACACCCGGCTCACCCGTCGGGCGGTGCCGAGCGGCCTCCCGGGGCAGGGCTCCGGCGGTGACTCCGCCGCCGGCACCGGAGGGTGGTGGAACTTCCTGCTGCTGGCGGCGGCGATCGCGCTGTGGTGCGACAAGGCCGACCGCCCGTACACCGCGGTCGACTGGGCGATGCTGCCCGGCGCCATGGCGGCGGCGATGGCCCTGTCCCTGCCGGCCCGGGCACGCCGCCGGCTGCTCACGGCGGTCGCGCTGGGCGGCGCGGTCCTGGGCGAGGCGGTGGCGCAGTGGCGTCCGGACAACCCCTACCTGCCCGGGGTGCCGGCGGCGACCGGGGCGGGGATGGTGCTGTTCGTCGCCGGGGTGGAACTGATGCTGGCCCGGCTGTGGCGGGCGGTACTGGAGGCAGAGCAGGCACGCGAGGCCACGGCCGCCCTGGCCGTGGCGGAGGAGCGACTGCGGTTCGCCGCCGATCTGCACGACCTCCAGGGCCACCGGCTCCAGGCCATCACGCTCAAGGGCGAGTTGGCCGAGCGACTGATCGGCCGCAGCGACCACGAGGCGCGCGCCCAGCTCCGGGCGATCACCGAACTGGCCCGCTCCGCCCTGGAGGAGTCCCGGGCCGTGGTCCACGGCTACCGGCGCGCCAGCCTGGGCACCGAACTGGCCAACGCCGCGGGGCTCCTGGAAGCCGCCGGGATCCGAACCACCGTCGACGGCGACGCCGCCCGCATCCCGCACCAGCTCCAGCCGGCCTTCGCGGCCCTGGTCCGCGAGGGTGTCACCAACATCCTCCGCCACAGCCGTGCCCGCCACTGCCGGATCACCGTCACCGCCACCGAGGGCCGGGTCGGCGTCCTGCTGCGCAACGACGGTGCCCCGGTCCTGCTGTGCGACGACGGTGCCCCGTCGCACTCCGGGGGCCCCGGCAGCGGCCTCGCCGGGTTGCGGGAACGCTTCAACGCCATCGGCGGGTACATCCGCGTCGCCGCCCACCCCGACGGCCGCTTCGAACTGGCCGGCCACGTCCACCGGGAGGCCCCGGAGTGATCCGCATCCTGCTCGCCGACGACGAGGACCTCACCCGCGGCGCCCTCGCCGCACTCCTCGACCTCGAACCCGACCTGACCGTCACCGCCCAGGCCGCCGACGGCCCCGCGGCAGTCGACGCCGCCACCCGCCACCCGATCGACATCGCCCTCCTGGACCTGGAGATGCCCCACCTCGACGGCATCTCCGCCGCCCAGGCCATCCGCCGCCTCCGCCCCGTCCCCACCGTCCTCGTCACCCGTCACGCCCGGCCGGGCGTCCTCCGCCGCGCCTTGGCAGCCGGTATCCAGGGCTTCGTGCCCAAGACCACCCCCGCCGACCGGCTGGCGGCCATCCTGCGGGACGTCCACACCGGTGGCCGCTACATCGACCACCGGCTCGCCACCCACGCCCTCACCGAGACCCCCTGCCCGCTGACCCGCCGCGAACTCGACGTCCTGCGCGCCGTCCACCACGGCCAGAGCATCAGCGCCCTGGCCGAACAGCACCACTTGGCCCCCGGTACCGTCCGCAACTACCTCTCCGGCGCCATCTCCAAGCTCTCCGTCCGCACCCGCCACGAGGCGGCACGCCGCGCCTGGGAGGAGGGGTGGATCTGACCCGGGTGTCGGACACCCTGTCAGGGCGGTATCGACGGCGGAGGACGGAACCCGGCCGCCCGGGTGGTGGGGGAGCGGTCGGACGCCTGCGTCACCGGTTCCCGGGGCGGGCCCCGATGGACGCGTGCGGCCGGGCCGTACGCCGGACCCGGTCAGCCCGCGAGGTGGAGGAGGAGCTCCGGCAGGTCGGTGGCCGCGTAGCGGGGCCGGAGGCAGGGGAGCCGGGTGGTGTCGGAGAGGAGGAGGACGGGGCCGTCGTCGGGGTGGTCGGGGAGGCGGCCGTGGCTGCCGCGGACGTGGCCGGCGTCGAGGGGGATGACGGAGAGGGTGGAGCGCAGGCCGAGCCGGCGGCGGGCGAGGGCGGTGGCGACGCGGAGTCCGACCAGGCGGTCGGCGGGGTCGAGGAGGAGCTCGGCGGGGTCGTAGCCGGGTTTGCGGTGGATGTCGACGCAGCGGGCGAAGTCCGGGGCGCGGGCGTCGTTGAGCCAGTAGTAGTAGGTGAACCAGGCGTCGGGTGCGGCGACGGCGACGAGTTCGCCCGCCCGGGCGTGGTCGAGTCCGTGCGCCGCCTTGCCGGCGGTGTCCAGGACGCGTTCCACGCCGGGCAGCGCCCGGACGAGGCCTTCCACCAGGGGCAGGTCGGCGGGGTCGCGCACGTAGACGTGGGCGACCTGGTGGTCGGCGACGGCGAACGCCCGCGACGTGGTCGGGTCGAGGTGCTCCATCCCGGCCTGCGCGTGCACCGCGAGGAGGCCGGCGGCGCGCAGCGCGCGGTTGATGTGCACCGGGTGGTCGACCGCGGTGATGCCGTATTCGGACAGGGCCACCACGGTGGTTCCGCGCTCGCGCGCCAGGTCGAGCAGCGGGGCGAGGACGGTGTCGAGGGCTCTGGCGGCCGCGGCGGCCTGGGGCGCGTATGGGCCGAAGCGCTGGAGGTCGTAGTCGAGGTGGGGCAGGTAGGCGAGGGTGAGGTCGGGGTCCGCGGTGCGGATGACGTGTTCGGTGGCCCGGGCGATCCACCGGCTGGAGGCGATGGAGGCGCGCGGGCCCCAGTAGTCGAAGAGCGGGAACGGGCCGAGGGCGTGGGTGAGTTCGTCGCGCAGGCCCGGTGGGGTGGTGTAGCAGTCGGGGGACTTGCGGCCGTCGGCGTGGTAGACGGGGCGCGGGGTGACGGTGATGTCGGTGCCCGCCCCCATGGCGTACCACCAGCAGATGTTGGCCACCCGGTACCCGGGGCGGGTCCGCCGGGCGGTGTCCCACACCTTCTCGCCCTGCACCAGCGCGTTGTGCTGGCGCCACAGCAGCACCTCGCCGAGGTCGCGGAAGTACCAGCCGTTCCCGACGATCCCGTGTCGGCTCGGGGGCAGGCCGGTCAGCAGGCTGGCCTGGACGGAGCAGGTGACCGCGGGGAAGACCGGGTCGAGGTGGGCGGTGTGCCCGCGGGTGGGGCTGTCCGGTCCGGCGACGGCGCGCAGGCGCGGCATGTGGCGCAGCAGGCGGGGGGTGAGCGCGGCGATGTCGAGTACCAGCAGGCGGGTGGTCACCGGGACCGCTCCCGTAGTCCGGCGGCGAGCAACTGGCCGCGGGTCCAGGTGAGTTCGGCGGCGATGCCGGTGATCAGGGCCTGGTCGTCGGCGGGCCGGTCCCGTTCCGGCAGCACCGACCAGGTGTAGGTCTCGACTTCCAGGTGGTCGGTGACGGGGCTCGGGCCGCGGAGGAGGGCGTGGACGGCGTCGGTCAGCACCGGTCCGGTCGCGGTGAGGGGCGGCTGGGGCTCGGCGTGCACGGGGACGTGGAAGTGCACCCGCCACGGCCCCGGGCCGGCCTGGTCGGCCGGGGTGCGGAGCGCCTGGCCGAGGTCGTCCCACCGCGCCGGGTGGGGGCCGTCCGGCCGGGCACGGGTCTGGTGCAGGAAGCGGGGCTCGGCGAAGCGGGCGAGGGCCCGGCGGACGGCGGGGTCGGACGGCTCGTCGGCTTGGAGGGCGCTGGAGAGCTGGGCCTTGACGACGGGCAGGCCGGCGGCGGCCAGGGCGCGTAGGGAGGATCGCGGGTCCTCGAAGTCGACGGCGAGGTGGCAGGTGTCCAGGCAGACGCCGATGCGCCGGGTGTCGAGGCCGGTGAGCCGCGCGCAGGCGTCGCGCACGGTGGAGACCACGCACCCGGGCTCGGGTTCCAGGCCGGCCCGGACGGTGCGGCCGGTGCGGGCTTCGAGTTTGGCGAGGCCTTCGGCCAGCGCGTCCAGGCCGCGCCGGGCGAGGTCCTGGCGTTCGGGGGTCCAGCCGGTGCGCCAGCCCAGGGGGAGGGTGGAGACGCTGCCGCGGGCGGCGTCGTCGGGCAGCAGCGCGGCGAGGACCCTGGCCAGGTCGAGGGTGTAGGCGAGGCGGGCCGGTTCGCTCCAGTCCGGCCGGTAGACGGCGCGTTTGACGACGGGCTGGTGGAAGCCGCGGTAGGGGAAGCCGTTGAGGGTGACGACTTCGAGCCCGCGCGTGGTCAGTTCGCGGCGCAGCCGGGTCAGGCCCGTCTCGTCGGTGGCCAGGGTGCGGGCCACGTCGTGGGCGAGCCAGAGGCCGAGCCCGAGGGAGGGCGCCGCGAGGCGTTCGCGGACGGGTTCGGCGTAGCGGGCGAGCTGGCGCAGGATGCCGTCGAGGTCTTCGGCGGGGTGGACGTTGGTGCAGTAGGCGAGGTGGACGGTGCTGCCGTCGGGGTGGCACAGACGCATCGGGGCGGGCTCCTTGCTGCGGGGGCTATTCGCCGCCGCGGGCGATGGAGTTGCCGAGGTACACCGTGTCGCGGGGCTCCTCGCGGTCGTCAGGGGGCAGGTCGAGGCGTCCGCTCTGGCCGTAGAAGGCGACCGGGTTGCGCCACATCACCTCGTCGACCTGGTCGGCGGTGAAGCCCGCCGCGAGCATCGCCTCGGCCGTGCGCCGGGTCGCGAGCGGGTCGCTGCGGCCCCAGTCCGCGGCGGAGTTGACCAGCATCCGCCGGGTGCCGTGGCGCTCCAGTACCCGGACGACGCGCTGGGGGTCCATCTTGGTGTGGGGGTAGACGGAGAAGCCCATCCAGCAGCCGGTGTCGGCGACGTCGGCCACGGTGAGTTCGGTGAGGTGGTCGATCAGGACGCGTTCGGGGGCGATGCCGCTCTCGCGGAGCACGGCGAGGGTGCGGCGGGTGCCGACGGCCTTGTCCCGGTGGGGGGTGTGCACCAGGACGGGCAGGTCGTGGTCCATGGCGAGCCGGAGCTGGGTGGCGAGGGCGTGGTCCTCCTCCGGGGTGAGGGAGTCGTAGCCGACCTCGCCGACGGCGACGACCGCGTCCTTGTCGAGGTAGCGGGGCAGCAGGTCGAGGACGGCGGTGCAGCGCGGGTCGTTGGCCTCCTTGGGGTTGAGGGCCAGGGCGCAGTGGTGCCGGATGCCGAACTGGCCGGCGCGGAAGGGCTCCCAGCCGATGAGGGAGTCGAAGTAGTCGGTGAAGCTCGCGGCGGACGAGCGCGGCTGGCCCAGCCAGAACGCGGGTTCCACGACCGCGCGGATTCCGGCGTCGCGCATCGTCTGGTAGTCGTCGGTGGTGCGTGAGGTCATGTGGATGTGGGGGTCGAAGATGCGCATCAGGTCCCGGCCGGGTGAGGGGGCGGATGGGGGTCGGCCGCGGCCAGCGTCCGTACGTCGCTGGGCACGGGGCGTCCGGCGCTGGTGAGTTCGCGGGCGTGGGTGAGCGCCATCCGGGCCAGTTCGGCGTCGGCCCGGTGCGGCAGTCCGGCCACGGCCCGCAGCGGAACGCCGTGGTGCAGGCACTTGAGGACGGCCTCCCGGTAGGCGTGGGCCGTCAGGTGGCGGGCTCCGTAGGGGCCCAGGGCGGCGGCCAGCAGCCGGGGGTCGTTGCTGCGCAGCGCGTCGGCCACCAGGGGGAGGGCGTGGTCCCGCAGGCCGTGGGGGCCCCGCAGGTCGAGGGGGCCGAGTGCGCGGAGCACGCCGCGCCGTTCGGCGGCGTCGCCGCCGTGGTAGACGGCCGACGCCCGGGCAGCCGGGCCGTCGGCGTGGGCCGGGGCGGCGGCGAGCAGCAGGGTGCGTACGGCGTCGTCCACGGTCCAGGTCAGGGCTTCGGCGGGAACCGCGGGCGTCGTGGGGAGCGACGGCGTCGCCGCGAGCAGGGCCCGGCCGCCCCGCCGGCCGGCCTCGGCGAAGCGCCGGGGCAGGGCGG
>NZ_MSJQ01000439.1 GCF_014596515.1 Streptomyces sp. CBMA156 | reverse complement strand
CCGAGGCCCGGACTGGCGGTGGCCGTCCGGGAGTTGGCGGGGCCGGCCGTAGCGGCGGGGGTGGAGCCGGGGTCGGCGGAGGCGGCGGCCGTGGTCGCGGCGCTGGTGGAGCGGTACGGGCAGTGGTGCGTGGGGGCGGTGCCGGGGGATGCCGGGGCGGCGCGCGCCGTGGCGTGAGCCGGTTTCGTGGTCGGTGCTGGTGGTGTCGGGGCCGGTGGTGTCGCGGCCGGCGGGCTGTGGAGCTGGGGGCGGCTACCGGTGGGTGGGGCCGGGGAAGGTGGTGAGGAAGGCGTGCGCCTGGGCGCGGAGGTGGTCGACCGGCGGGTCCTCGCAGATCACCTCCAGGCCGAGTCCGGTCGCCTGGCCCAGGTGGTAGTAGGACTGGTAGGCGAGGTACGGGCGGTGGCCGTCGGTGGGGTCGAGTCCGACGGCGAAGGTCGCGAAGTGGGTCCGTTCGCCCTTGGCCTGGGCGGGCTCGGTGCGGGAGAGCTGCCATTCGAACTCGTACGGTTCGGGTTCGGCGGGCAGGTCCAGCAAGGCCTGGGCGAGCCGGCGGACGTCGTCCGGGTCGGCGAAGGGGAGCGACTCCGACCAGGCGGGGGCCGCGGCGAGCAGCTCCCAGCCGTCGCCGTTGTGGCCGACGGTCAGGGCCCACTCGCCGTTCGGGTCCTGCCAGCGGCAGCTGATGATCGGGTCCACGGCGGTCAACCTCCCTGTGGCGCTGGGTCGTTCGTGCCTCCTCATCGTGGCACACCGGGTGTCCCGCGGGCCTCGGGTGTGAGCCGTCCTCGGGCTCGTTGCCAGGCCTCCTGGAGCGCGCGGTAGCCGAGGACGGTGATGTCGTGCTCGGCGAGCGCCCGGTGTGCCTCGGGGGAGACGAGGAACTCGTGGTCGGTCTCCCGGACGCGTCGGCCGTCGTCCGGGCCGTGGGCGGTCGGGTCGCGGGGGTCCGGGCCACGAGGGCTCGGGCCGGGCAGGGCGGGGTGCAGGGCCCACTCGGTGAGGCCCGGTGGGAGGGCGGCGAGCAGCCGGGCGTAGTGGGCGGGCTTGTCGTCGAGGGGGACGGCGAAGCTGTCGAGGAAGCCGTGGTCCACGACCGGCAGGCCGCGTTCGCGCAGCCGGGCCAGCGCGGGCGGCAGCCAGACCCGGACCGCCAGGCCGTACTCGGCGCCGAGGGCGAGGGTGAGGTCGAGGATGTCCTCGCGGCCGCCGTCGGCGAGGCAGTGGAAGTCGAGGTGGGTGGGGGCGAGTCCGGCCGCCGCCACCGCGTCGATCTGGGCGCGGAACTCACGCTCGACGTGGTCGATCCTGGCCCGGGCGAGCAGTTCGGCGCGCCCGGCCGGAGTGGGGGCGAACAGCTCACCGGTGGCGTCGAGGAGGGAGGGCACCCGGTCGCGGGCGGCGAGCGGGCCCCAGCGGCGGTCCGGGGACTCGCGCACCGAGGTCTCGCAGACGAGGGTGAGGTGGACGCCGAAGGGGACCTCCGGGTGCCGGCGCAGCAGCCGGAGCGCGTGCGGGGCGGCGGCGCACGGGGTCATCAGGCTGCACGAGGCGGCGACGCCGTTGCGGACGGCGTCGATCACGGCGAGGTTGACGGACTCGTCCAGGCCGAGGTCGTCGCAGTTGAGCAGCAGGAGGCGGGCCTCGGGCGGGTGGCCGAGGAGGTGGTTGGCGGCCGGGGTCGGGGGCGGGGGCGTCGTGGCGGCCGTGGGCATGGGGGCAGTCTGTCCCGGCGCCGGAGTCCGGCGCGCGGGGATTTCCGCCGAGGGCGTGGGGCGCTTCGGGTGACGGGCGCCCCGGGCGACGGGTGGTCAGGCGGTGCCGGATTGCCCCCGGCCGGCGTCGGGCTGCGGCTGGCCGGCGTCGGGGGCCGGGTGCCAGGGGCGGTCCGGGCGGGTCGGGACCGGGGCGGAGGTGAGGCGCAGGGCGTACACCTCGCGGTCGGTGGCCTGGTACGGGACCTGGCCGAGGTACTCGTGGCCGGTCAGGTGGCACCAGGCGGGCAGGTCGAGCGGGGCGGCGGGGTCGGTGGTCTGGATGTGGACCACCGCGCCGGCCGGGAGGTGCGCGATTCGGGCGCGCAGCCGGAGCAGGAGCTGGACGCAGAGCAGGCCGGTGCCGTCGATGGTGAGGGCGGGGGCCTCGGTGTCGGTGGTGTGGGGGGCTTCGGGGGCGGTCATCGGGGGGTCTCCTGGGTGATGCGCCAGAGGCGGCGGGGCAGTCCGCCCTCCTCGAAGGGATGGACGTCGGTCAGGCGCCAGCCCTCGGCGAGCGCGTCCACCAGCTCGCGGGGGAAGAAGTGGACGGCGAAGCCGCCGTGCTCCCAGATGTCGTCCCCGTGGCCGGTGCCGGCGCCGTAGTGGGCGTCGCCGGTGTGGCGGACGGTGTAGACGAAGGTGCCGCCCGGGCGCAGGACGCGGCGGACCTCGGCGACGAGCGCCGTGATCTCCTCGGTGGAGAGCGCCATGCAGAGCAGCATGTGGGCGAAGACCGCGTCGACGGAGGCGTCGGGGAGGGGCAGCGGGTCACGGACGTCGTGGGCGAGGGGCGAGAGCCGGTCGGCCAGGCCCTGCTCCACCGCGGTGGCGTGCAACTGGTCCAGGCCGGTCGCACTGAAGTCGGCGGCCATGACGCGGAAGCCGGTACGGGCGAAGAACAGCGCGTCGCGGCCGTGGCCGGCGCCGAGTTCCAGCACGTCCCCGGCCCCGGCGGCGGTGAACACCCCGGCGGCGTACTCGGCGGGCGCGGAGGGCTGCTCGCCGTACATCCCGGGGTTGGCGGTGTAGGTCCGCTGCCAGTGCGTGCGTTGGGCGTCGGCGAGGGCGGGCTCCCGGCCGGGCCCGGTACCGGGGGTGTCGGTCATGGTGCTGCCCTTCGCGGGGGTGGGGTGGTACGAGTGGTGCGGGTCGGGCGGGTGGTGCGGGTCGTGTGGCCAGCCTAGGACGTGGTGCCGGGCGGTGGGTGTGGCGGGGTGCGCGGCTCAGCCGAGCCGCTGGCCGGGGGCGGTGCCGCCGAGGCGGGTGAGCAGGGCGGACAGCCGGCCGAGGTCCTCGGCGCTCCATCGCTCGGCCGCGAAGTGGTCGGCGGCGGCCTGGCGGGCGGTGTGCAGCATCTCGGCGAGCCGGTCGCGGCCGGTCGGGGTGAGGGCGGCATAGGCGACCCGGGCGTCGCGGGCGGCGGCCTCGCGGGAGACCAGGCCGATCCGCTCCAGCGGCGCGAGGCCGCGGGTGACGCCGGAGGCGGTGAGCCCGAGGGCGTCGGCGAGGTCGACCCGGCGCATCCGGCCGCCGGGGGCCTGGGACAGGTGGAGCAGCATGGTGAAGTCGGCCAGGCTGACGCCGTGCAGCCTGCTGAGGCTCGCGTCGAAGCGCCTGACCACGGCCGTCTGGGCGCGGACCAGTCGCAGGGCGGTGTCCAGCGGGTCGGGGCTCGGGCCCGTCGTGGACTGTGTGGGCTTCGCCTGTTCTGTCATTTGCCACCTCCTTGACTACTCAAGCATATCCGAAGAGGAGACCGTCAAGGAGGTGGCGAAGGGGGAGGGGGTCGGGTCAGTGCGCGGCGTTGGCGGCGCGGCGCTGCCGCTTGCCGAGCGGCGCCTGGGAGAGGTCCTCGGCCTGGGACCGGAGGTTCTTGTGGCCGTAGCCCCGTTCGGCCAGCCAGCTCCGGGCCGACTGCTCGGCCCGCTCGGTGGCCTCCAGGATGTCCTCCTCGGCCTCGCCGCCGTCGAGGAAGCGGAAGGTGAAGGCGGCCCGCGCGGACAGGTCGTAACTGAGGTGGCCCTCGCGGGTGAAGGCGGCGTGCAGCACGTCGTGCTCGGGGGCGGCGGCGAGCAGTTCGGCGCGCTGTTCGTCGGTGAGGCCGTCGAAGACGCCGCGCACCATGATGCGGAAGGTTCGGGTGGTGGTCATCCCCCGACCATAGGCAGTGCGGGCCGCCGACCGCCAACACGATTTCGGCGGGGCGTGGCAGCCTGAGGAGGGTCCGCCTCCTTGCAGGCGGGGCGGTCGGCCGGTGGGGACCGGAGGTCCGGGCTGATGTGCGTCGGCGACTGCGGGAGTCCTTTCAGCCGGAGGTGAGGACTTCGGCGAGCTGGTCCGCGTACCGGGTGAGCCGGTCGCGTTCGGGGCCGCTGCGGGCGCGCCGGAAGCCGTGCCGACGACCCCGGAAGGCGGCCTGGACGGCGTGGAGCTGGGCCCAGCGGCGGGTGCGTTCGCGGTCCAGCTCGGCGGCCTCGGCGAAGGCGTCGAGTGCGCGGAGGATCGCGCGGCGCACGTCCGCGGCGTCGAGCAGGGTGAGCGCGTGGGCCGTGAGCAGGGTGCCGCCGTCGTAGGCCGGATCTCCCAGGTACCCCTTGGGGTCCACGGCCAGCCAGGGTTCGCGCTCCGCGCGCAGGATGTTGCGGGCGTGGAGGTCGCCGTGGACGAGCAGGTCAGGCTGGGCGCGGGCGAGGTCGCGGACGGTCGCCAGGGCGGCCGCCACGGTGCGGGCCGGCAGGGCGTGGGGCAGCGAGGCCGCGTCGGCGCGCAGGCGGGTCTCCCAGTCCGGGGCCCGGTCGCTCAGCCGGGGCAGACCGGGTGGGCAACCGGGCGGACGGGGCGGTGCCGGGACGGCGAGCCGACGGCTGAGCCGCCCGGCGACCGTCACCACCTCGTCGCTGTCCCGGACTTCGGCGAGCGTGGCCGGGCTCACGCGTTCCAGCAGCATCGCGAAGCGCTCGACGTCCCGTTCGTACAGCCGGACGGCGCCCCGGCCCGCCCACACCGCGAAGGCGTCCGGCTCGTGGACGTTGCCGGGGTGGGGGAACGAGACCTTCAGTACGGCCGTCCGCCCCGCTGTCCGGCCCGCTGGATGCCCCGTGCCCGGCCGGACCGGGAGGACCAGACCGACGCCGCCGTGGGTGGCCACGCCGTCCGGCACGCAGCCCCAGTGTTCCAGCAGTTCGGCGGCGAGGCCGGGGAGTTCGGCGATCCAGGCCGCGCCGGGGGCTCCCTCGCGGTCGACGGTGGTGCGGACGAGCCCGTCGGGGATGGCGATCATCCGGACTCCTTGTGAGACGGCGGCCGAGTGTCAGTCGGTCAGTGGGCTGGTCGGTCAGTCGGTCGTGGGCTGGGCCGGTGCGGTCGGGGTCAGCTGGCGAAGGGCCCGAAGGTCGCGGCGGCGATGCGGAGCGCCGGTGCCGGGGCGCTGTCGTGGGTGCCGACGGAGTAGACCAGGCGCTTGCGCAGGTCCAGGCTGGCGAAGAAGGCGTCTGAGTACCCGAGGTCATGCCCGGTCTTGCCCCAGAGCACCGTGCCGTCCTGTAGGGGGAGCGCCATGAGCCCGGCGCTGTAGCAGGCCCGTCCCTTGTCCGGGCCGAACCGGCACTCACCCTCGGTGCGCATGGGGAGCAGCCGGCCGGAGGCGTCGCGCGGCAGTGTGAGCAGGTCGTGCATCTGCTGGGGCGGCAGGAGTTCGCCGCCCAGCAGGGCGCGCAGGAAGCGGTCGAGGTCGGCCGGAGTGGAGACCATCGACTCCGAGTTGCCGCCCTGCTCGGACACGTCGGTCGGGGTGCCGGCGTTGTCGGCGAAGTACCCGGTCAGGTGCGGTTCGGGCATCGTGGGCCTGCCCTCGGGCACCTCGGTGTGCCGCAGGCCGAGGGGCTTCAGGACGCGGGCCGTCACCTCCGCCCTGAACGTGTGCCCGGTCACCTGCTCGATGATCCGGCCCGCCAGCCGGTAGTTGAAGTTGTTGTACTCCTGTTCGGTGCCGGGGTCGAAGGCTCGGGTGACCTCGTGCCCGTCCTCGGGGTGGAGCGTCCTCTGGACGACCTGGTCGAGCGTCTCCAGGCCCCACCGGCGCGCGATCACCCCGTCGGCGTCGTGGGCCCCCGGGCCCTCGACGGCCTGCGGCAGCCCGCTGGTGTGGTCGAGGAGTTGACGGATGGTGATCGGCAGGGTGAAGTCCGCGGGCAGTGTGCCCGGCAGGTACTGCTGGACGGTGCCGTCCAGGGAGATCCGCCGCTCGGCGGCGAGTTGCAGTAACACGGTGGCGACGAAGGCCTTGTTGATGCTGCCGATCCGGAACGCGGCGTTCGGTGCCACCGGCCGCCCGCTCACCGGATCGCTGCCGCTGCCGCGCCAGGCCCGGCCGTCCACCGTCACCCGGGCGACCACGCCGGCCATCGGATCGCCCGGCCGGGCGGCGATCGCGGCGTCGAGGACGGCCGGGTCGGGACCGGTGGACGGTGCCTGGGCTGTGGCGAGGGTGGGTGCGGCCGCGAGGGCGGGTGTGGCGGGCGCGGCCGCGAGGAACAGGGTGGCGAGGCCGAGCGCGAGGGCGGCGGGCTTGGCGGCGGGCTTGACGAGGGGCATGTGTTTCTCCGGTCAGGTCAGGTCAGGTCCGGTGGGGTGGGCGCGGGTCGGAGTGACCCGCCCCGGAGAGGACGAAACTGACGATCATTCAGTTCCGCTTCGTGGAAGTGGAGGTGGAGGGCGCGCTCACGGAACACGGTGGAGGATCCCTTCTGCGGCGGCCCGGGTGGCCGCCCTCGCGGTGACTCCAAGATTGATCGCTGAGGGCCCGTTCGCGCATGTGCCGATCGGCAGGATTCCTGCGGGAAAGCAGCCGGGCCTCCCCTGCCGATCGGCAGGGGAGGCCCGGGGTGCGGGGCACGGGGTGTGCGGCGCGAGGTGCGGCAGGGGGAGGGGAGCGGCTACGCCCGGGCCGGGAGCCGGGTGCAGACCGCCCCCGCCGTCAGCGGGGCGGGCTCGGCGCCCAGGGTGGCGAGGGTGAAGCCGGTGGTCAGCGCGCTGATGTCGCGGGACTCGCGGAGCAGGTAGTGGTTGGCGCCCGGGGCCTCGTAGCGCGCGAGGCCGGGGACGACCTGCCGGGCGCGCAGCGCGTACTCCAGGGACTGGGCGGCGTTGGCCGAGCTGTGGTCGCCGGTGCCGTGGACGATCAGGACCCGCCGCCCGGCCAGCTGGTCCACCGGGTCGCCGCTGGGCAGCCAGGGGGCGATCCCGGCCACGCCGACCACGGACGGGTGCCCGGCGCACCAGAACGCGGCGCGCCCGCCCAGCGAGTTGCCGATCAGGACGACCGGTGTGCCCGGGTACCGCCGGGCGAGCTCGTCGAGCGCCCAGCGGGTGTCGACCGCGGTGTCGGCGTCGGCGCCGTTCCAGCCGCCGTGGCGGTAGCGCAGCAGGTGCACCGCGAGGCCGTGCGGCCGGCCGCGGTCGGCGAGTTCGGTGGCCAGGTCCCGCAGGCCCAGCTCGGCGACCTTCATCGGTGCGCGCCGGCTGCGGATGAATCCGCCCGGCAACAGCAGGGCGACGCCGTTGACCGGCCCCTCGCCCTGCCACGGGGTCAGCTCTGCGGTGCGCGGACGCTGCGCTCGGAACACGCGATATCCCTCCTGATTCGTACAGACGGATTCTACGGTTCCGATGACGGGTCGCGGTGCGCGAGCAGGGACCACAGGACCCATCCGGAGACCCGGTTGCGCACCACCATGACCTTCGCCCAGCGGGCGCCGAGCGGTGAGGTCCAGGTGTCCACGACCTCGACCCGGTCACCCGAACTGGCTAATCCGATGACGGGCTCCTCGCCGAAGTGGTCGACCCGGACGTTGGCGGCGTTGGCCGACACCTCCCACCAGCCCGAGCCGACCTCGGGCGCCAGGTCGGTGCCCGCGGTGACCGCCGCCGGGACGAGCAGGATGCCCAGGGCCACCACGGTGGCCGTGGCACGGCCGATCACGGCCACGGGAACCTCCTCGCGGTGCTGTGCGCGGGCAACGGGGGCGGCGTGGAGAGCGAGGGAGGCATGTACAGCAGAACGAGCGGACCGGTGGTGCGCGCACTGCCCGTGGCGGAGGCTCACTCGGTCGGCTCAGCGCGGGCCGGGAATTCCGCGGCCGACGGGCTGGACTCGCCTTGACGTGACGCCAACTTTCCTGCGGTGAACTGGTGTTGCGGTGCCGGGAGGGATGCGTCAGGTCCCTCGTTCGTGGGGCGCGCCAGTGTGCGGAAGGGGTGGAGGCCGGAGTGGAAAGTCGGACGGGCCGACTTCCTGCTCCGAGCAGGGGGTGTGTACGAGCCGCAGGGCTTCGGGCGGCGATCCGCAGACAGGGGTGGTAACACTGTTTTCCATCGGTTACATTGTTACCCATGAGCACGCCCTACCAGGACGCGCAGCGGGCCGGCCAGGACGCCGTGCGCGCCGTGATCCTCGACCGCGCCATCGCGCTCCTCGTCACCGAAGGCCCCGCCGGGCTGACCGTGCGCCGGATCGCCGCCGAGATCGGCTCCTCGACCAAGGTGCTGTACACGATGTTCGGAGGGAAGGAGGGGTTGCTCGACGCGCTGTACCGCGAGGGCTTCGCGCGGCTGCGCCGGGCGCAGGACGAAGTGCCGCGCGGAGAAGGGCCGTTGGCGTACCTGACCGCGCTCGGCCGGGCCTACCGGGAGCGGGCGCTCGCCGAACCCGCCTACTACCGGGTGATGTTCGAGCAGCCGGTGCCCGGATTCCGTCCCGGCGCCGAGGCCCTGGCCGTGGCGGACGGGGCGTTCGGCGCCTCGGTGGCCGCCGTGGACGCCTGCATGGCGGCCGGGGTCTTCCGGCCCGGCGACGCCCACGAGGTGTCCAAGCTGTTCTGGGCGGCCACCCACGGCGCGGTGAGCCTGGAGCTGGCCGGCCACTTCGCCCCGGCCGAGGCGGGCGCGCGCTACGAGGAGCTGATGGCCGCGCTGGGGCGGGCGTTCGGCGCCGGCGCCCCGACACCTGACGAGACGGCGACACCATGAGGAGAGACGCCATGAGTGGGAGCACCGTGAGCAGGAACAGCACGAGCAGGACCATCACCAGCCGCAACCGCTACCTGTCCGGGAACTTCGCCCCGGTGGCCGAGGAGGTCACCGCCCACGACCTGCCCGTCACCGGCCGGATCCCGGCCCACCTCGACGGCCGCTACCTGCGCAACGGCCCCAATCCGCTGGGCATCGAGGACCCGGCCGCGCACCTGTGGACGCTCGGCGCGGGCATGGTGCACGGCGTCCGGTTACGGGACGGTCGCGCCGAGTGGTACCGCAACCGCTGGGTGCGCTCCGGCACGGTCGCCGACCGGCTCGGCGAGCCCCGGCGCGGCACGCCCGTCGACGAGCGGCTGGACATCTCGCCCAACGTGCAGGTCGCCGGCCTCGCCGGGCGCACCTACGCCCTGATCGAGGGCGGCATCCGCCCGTACGAACTCACCTACGAGCTGGACACGGTGGGCCCGTGCGAGCTGGGCGCCACGCCGGAGGGGTACAGCGCCAACGCCCACTCGATCCTCGACCCGCACACCGGGGAACTGCACTCGCTGGCCTTCCGCTACGGCTCGGAGCAGGTGCAGCACATCGTGATGGACGCCGGCGGCACCGTCCGGCGCAGCACGCTGATCGAGGTGCCGGGGAACCCGTACATGCACGACTTCGCGCTCACCGAGCGGTTCGTGCTGCTGTACGACACGCCGGTGGTGTTCAGCGCGGCGCACCTGGCCACCGGCGTGCCCTTCACCTGGGACGAGCGGCGCGCCGCCCGGCTCGGGGTGATGCCGCGCGAGGGCGGTGCGGTGCGGTGGTTCGAGCTGTCGCCGCACCTGGTCGGGCACACCCTCAACGCGTACGAGCGGACGGCGGATTCGCTGGTGGTCGACGTCGTGCGGCACCCGCCGGGGATGGACCTGCGCGACATCGGCGCGAGCCGGCCCACGCTCGACCGCTGGACGGTCGACCTGGCGGCGGGGACGGTGCGGGAGGAGCGGCTGGACGACCGGGTGCAGGAGTTCCCGCGCCTCAACGCGCGCCACACCGGCCGCCCGTACCGCTACGGCTACGCCGCCGCCGTCGAGCTCTACGCGTCGCCGGCCGGCCCCGGGGACGACCGCCCGGACGAGGGCTTCAGCAACGCCCTGCTCAAGCACGACCTGCGTCGGGGGACCGTCGAGGCCCACGAGTTCGGGCGCTACGGGGCGGTGGGCGAGGGGGTGTTCGTCGCCGCCGAGTCGCCGGCGGCGGAGGACGACGGCTATCTGATGGCGTACGTCCTCGACCCGGCCCGGGGTGCGACGGACCTGGTGATCCTCGCCGCCGAGGACTTCACCGGCGAGCCGGTGGCCCGCATCCACCTGCCGGTGCGGGTGCCGCTCGGCCTGCACGGGAACTGGGTGCCGGGCGGCGAGCCGGGCCTCGGCTGAGGGGGTTCCCGGCCGGGCGCCGTCCGGGCGCGCCCGGGTCGGCAGTCACCTGCCGACCCGGGCCGAAGCTCCGGTCAGGCGGCCCCGCCGGGAGCGGGCCGCTGCTTCAGGGTGTCGACGACGGTCCGCTCCAGGACGGCGGTGCGCTCGGTGACCGTCCCGGGCTTGACGTTGTTCACCTGCTTGACCTGGACGCCGCGACTGCCCAGGTAGGCGAAGGTCGTGCGGTCGAAGACGAGCTCGATGCGTTCGCCGGTCTTCTCGTCCAGGCGGGCCAGGGCGAGGCCGGTGCGGCCGGCGGCGTCCTGGGAGTTCTGGACGACGACCACCCCGGGGATGTCCGCGGCGGCCCGGTAGAGCGCGGCGGCGTTCGGGGCCGGTACGAGCTGCTCGTTGACGACCGCCTTGATCGTCTCGAACGCCTGCTGGTCCCGGTCACGCGGGCCGCCGGTGGTCGCGTAGATCGCCTTCAGCAGCGGTTCCGGGTCGGTCGGCTGGGCCTTGAGCCAGTCGTACGACAGGGTGGGGGCCTCGCCGGGGATGTCCTTGCCGTTCACCGGCTTGGAGTGGGGGTTGTCCTTGCCGAGGCCGAGGCCGCCCTCGGGCAGCTGGCCGGGCTCGTCGACCCAGCCGCCGCGCGCGTCGGGGGACTTCCAGATCTCGCGCTGGTGCAGCGGCTGCACCCACGTCCTGGACTCGTCGTTGTCGGCGTTGTGCGAGTAGGACAGGTAGGAGACCTCGCTCCTGACGTAGATGTACTGGCCGGGCTTGGGCTCCGGAGTCCGCTGCTTGCTCACGGCGGCGGCGATCTGCTGGACGGTCGAGACGAGCTGGAGGGCGCTGCCCTCCTCGATCGGCACGACGGGCGCCTCCACGGAAGCCGACCCCGTCCGCGGTGCGCCGCCGGTCAGCGCGTTGACGGCGACGACGGCGGTGAGCGCGGCGGCGGTGACCGGGAGGGCGATCAGCAGGGCGCGCCGAGCCGGCCGCTTCGCGGTCGGGGGTGCGGGAGTGCGGATCTCGTTCAACAGGTGCTCCTCGAACAGCAGCTGACGGTCGAGCGGCATCGGGGGGATCGACGGGGCCGGCAGCAGCCGGGCGAGGTCCGCGTGGTCCGGCTCCGTGGACTCCGGCTCCGTGGGGTCCAGGGGCTCGGTCCGCTTCCAGAACTTGCGGGTCATCCGTACGTCTCCTCGTGCGACTCGTACGACCGGGCCGCGCAGGTGCGGCCGCCCTGTACTTGTCCGGGACGCGGAAGCGGTTCCCGGTTCTTCTTCAGTTCCTGTCCGGCGAGTTTGCGCAGTCGGGTGCGGGCGCGTGAGAGGCGCGAACGCACGGTGCCGACCGGGATCCCGAGCGCGGCGGCGGCCTCGGCGTACCCCAGTCCGGACCAGACGCACAGGGTGAACACCTCGCGCTCGGAGCGGCGCAGTTGCTTCAGCGCCCGCTGGGCGGCGGCGAGCTGGTCGGCGTCGGCCATCCGCCCGACGAGTTCGTCGGCGAAGTCCGGGACGGTGTCGCGGGCGGGCAGGCGTCCGAGGGCCGCGTGGTGGCGGCGTGCGGCACGGCGGGTGTTGCGCAGCACGTTGACGGCGATGCCCATGAGCCACGGGCGCGGGCCGGCCTCGTGGTCGAGGAGTCGGCCGCGCAGCCGCCAGGCCTCCAGGAAGGTCAGTGAGACGACGTCCTCGGCGAGGTCCCGGTCACCGCTCACGCGGACGGCGTGCCGATGGACCAGGGGGGCATGGTCGCGGAAGAGTTCCCTGAACGCCTCGGGGTCCCCCGCGCGTATCCGGGCGTGCAATGTGTAGTCCACGAAGTGCCTTGTCCGCCGCGGCCGCCCGGTTCCGGTGACCTGCCTCACACGAGGCGTCAAGGGGCCAATATGTGCCCCTGGGCGTCACCGGGGCCGGGTGGCCCGGAGGGAGTAGGACTGCGGGGCGGGGGAGCCGGCCGGCACGCGGTAGTGGGCGTGGTCGTGCTCGTGGAGGAAGTCCAGGCGGAGTCCGGCGTCGGCCAGGGCGGTGACGACCTCCCCGAGGCCGTGCTGCCACTGGACGGTGACGGTGGAGTCGAGCCGGGCGTCCGGGTCGGCGTAGGTGCCGGGGAAGTCGACGACGATCGGCGTGCGCTCGAAGTAGTCCTCCTCGAAGGTGCGCCCGTCGTCGGCGAGCACGTCGGCCACCGGGTGGTGCTCGGCGAGGTAGAGGAAGCCGCCGGGGGTGAGGAGCGAGGCGACCGTACGGGCCCAGCGGGTGAGGTCGGGGAGCCAGCAGAGGGCGCCGAAGCCGGTGTAGACGATGTCGTACGTCCGGCCGTCGAGCGCCTCGGCGGCGTCGTGGACGTCGGAGGTGACGAACCGGGCGTCGGCGGCGCCGATCCGGGCGGCGAGGTCGGCGGCCGCCGCGACGGCCGGGGCGGAGAAGTCGAGCCCGGTGACGACGGCGCCGCGGCGGGCCCAGGAGAGGGTGTCGAGCCCGATGTGGCACTGGAGGTGGAGCAGCGTGCGGCCGGTGACGTCGCCGACCTCGGCGGGCTCGTAGCCCTGGAGGGTGTCGCGGCCCGCCACGAAGCCGGGCAGGTCGTAGAAGGCTCCGGCGGTGTGGACGGGGACGCGCTCGTCCCAGTTCGCGCGGTTGGCGGTGAGCCAGTCGGGGGTGTCGGGAGTCGCGGTCATGTCGGGCCACGCTAGCCAGTGACCGGAGGGCGGGCAATCGGTTTCCGGACGGGTGACGGGTGACGGGTGACGGGTGACGGGTGACAAGGCGGGGCAGCCGGCTGACGGGGTAGCGCGGACGGGTGACGGCGCCGGGCCCGACGGGTGAAGGCGCCGGGCCGGGACTTCCGGCGATCCCGCCGTCCGCGGCCTGGTATGTACGGGGCATGGCCGGGGTTTTCCCTGCTCTTTGTTCCGGATCATGACCGGCTCTGCGACGATCCGGTGATCGTCGCCCCGCGCGGTGGGCGGCGCGTCGCAGGGGAGAGACCGGCATGGCCGTTTGGCCCGCGGACAGGGTCGTCAGGGCGAGGTGGGGCGCCGGCGTCGCCTGGGGCAGGGAGACCTGGCTGGTGGTCTCCGGCGGCGTGCTCGGGGCGATGTTCGCGAGCATGGGGCTGGCGGTGCTGTTCGGCCCGGCGAACGGGTTCGGCGGCGACAGCCTGGCCTACATGGGGATCATCAGCATCCTCGGGCTGATGCCCTGCAGCGCGGGCTTCGTCTGGGCGCTGATCCACCCCAGGGCCGGGTTCCCCTCGGCCGCCGTCGGCGCTCTGCTCGGGCTCGGGATCTTCGTCGCCTTCGCCGGGGACGGCCTCAACGACTCCTGGAAGGTGCCGCCGGACCGGCCGTCCACGATCCGCGCGGTGGGCAGTTGGGCCAGCGGGGACCTGGTGGTGCGGGTCCGCCCGGACCTGGTGGTGGCGTACCGCGGTGCCACCGGGGCCGTCGCCTGGAGCTGGACCCCGCCCGGGGAGGACTCGGTGTGCGCGATGAGCCGCGGGACCGGTCCAGGGGACCAGGCCCGGGCCGGCGCCGTCGGGCTGATCGGCCACTCGCCGCACGACCGGCCGTGCTCGGCCGTGACGGCGCTCGACCTCGCCGACGGCCGGGAGGGCTGGACCGCCACCGTGGACGCACCCGCCAGGGACGGGGACGACGCGACGCCCGACGTGGTCGCCGTGGCAGGCCCGCAGGCCCTGCTCCAGGAGCGGAGCGGCTGGCGCGCCGTACGGCTCGCGGACGGCCGGGACGTCTGGCGCAGTACGCCCGACCCCGGCTGCACGCCGTTGCAGGTCGCGGGCGGCGCCGGGGACGCCGTGACGGTCGCGCGGTGCGGCGACGCGGCGCCCGTGCTGCGCTCGCTGGCACCGGCGGACGGACGGGAGCGGGAGCGGATCGCGCTGCCCGTGGCGGGCGGGCTGCGCAACCTCGCGGTGCTGTCGGTCGACCCGCTCGCCGTCTGGGTGGACGACGGGGCCGAGCGCGGCACCCACGCGGTGCTCGGCTACGACCGGTCCGGCCGGCAGCGGGCGGCGATACCGGTCGCCGGGGACGAGTACGACCTGGACGTGATGCTGGGCGGGCTGCACGCCTTCGACGAGTTCAGCGCCAGGCCGCTGTTCGGCGGGGTGGTCGTCGGGGACCTGTTCATCGTGCCGGGGGAGAAGCCCGGCGACGTCGGCATCAGCGGCGGCAGGCACCCCGGCAGGACCGCCACCGGCCGGCTGCTGGCGTACTCGCTCGCGGACGGCGGCAAGCGCTGGACGGCGGAGCTCGACGACCAGGTGACCGGCCTGGTGGTGGACGGCGCCTCGGTGTGGGCGATGACCAGGGGCCGGGTGACCAGGGTGGAGGCGGCGACCGGGCGGCGGAGCGCCGTGCTGGACGTCAACGGCACCGCCTCGCTCTACCCGGTGGACCTCTCGCTGTCCGGCTCGGAACGCTTCACCGTGGTGGCCGAGGACGGGACGCGGGACGAGCCGCCGGTGCGGGGGCTGAGCTGACCGGGGGCCGCGCCCGAGGTCGCCGAGCGGGCGCCCGTTCCCGGGGTGTCCGCTCCGGGCCGTGGGCCTGAGCCTTCCGGGCGGTTGTGTCAGGCTGGTGGAGGAGCACCGCCGACACCGGGAGGCTCGTGATGGCGGAGATCAGGGTGAACGGGGTGGGGCTGCACTACGAGGCCCACGGCGAGGGCCCCGGGGTCGTGCTGGTGCACGGCTCCTGGAGCGACGGGGACTCCTGGGCGCGGGTGCTGCCCGGCCTGGCCGAGTCCACCACCGTGGTCGCCTACGACCGCCGGGGGCACAGCCGCAGCGAGGACCCGCTCACCCAGGGTTCGGTGCACGAGGACGCGGCCGACCTGGCCGGGCTGCTCCACGCGCTGGGCCTCGCCCCCGCCTTCGTCTACGGCGATTCCTACGGCGCGCTGGTCGCCCTCAGGCTCGCCGCCGCCAGGCCCGACCTGCTGCGGGGGATCGCCGTGCACGAGCCGCCGGGCACCGGCATCCTGCTCGCCGACCCGGACCTGCGGCCGATCGGCACCGGCTTCGCCGACCGGATCGCCGCCGTCCGGGAGCTGCTGGAGCAGGCCGAGTCCGCCGCGGCGGCCGAACTGTACGTGGACAGCCTCGCCCTCGGCCCCGGCGCCTGGGAGCAGCTGCCCGCGCCGGTGCGGCACAGCTACATCCGCAACGCGCCCACCTACCTCGACGAGCTGCGCGACCCGGACGCGCTCGACCTCGACCTCACCGGGCTCTCCCGGTTCGGCGAGCCCGCGCTGCTCACCCAGAGCGACGACAGCGCGCCGATGTTCGGCGAGGTGCTGGACCTGATCGACCTCGCCCTGCCCAAGCCGGAACGCCACCTGTACGAGGGCGCCGGGCACGCCCCGCACCTGTCGCAGCCGGAGGAGTGGGTGCGGGTGGTGCTGCCGCGCGCGCTGCGCTGAGGCGGGTGACGCCCACGGGTCACCGCGTGGAGGCGCCCCAGCCGTCGTCCGGCGCGCCGCCGTCCGGCTCGGGGCAGTCGACGTGCTCGTAGCCCCACAGCACCGCCTTGTGCAGCACCCACTCCGGGAGCGGCGGCTGGTCGTAGCCGTCGCGGTCGGTGAGCACCAGCTCGACCCTGACCTCCTCGGCGGGCGAGAACTCCAGGTTCCGTTGGCCGGGGAGGTTCTCGTACGTCACCGTCCGCCAGCCGTGGCCGGTGGCGGCCAGCGCGGCCATCAGGTCCGGCTCGGCGACGCGGGTGTCGAGCGTCAGCGAACCGCCGCCCGGCTGCGGGAGGTCGAGCTCGCCGTGCCAGACCGGCAGGGAGAGCGCGTGGAGCCGGCGGCAGCGGCAGAACACCGTCTGCACGTCGCCCCAGCCGAAGGCGTGCGGCCAGCGGTGGCCGCGGTGGATGCCGCCGCCGTCCCACGGATCGCCGTAGTGGGCGGCGAGTTCGGGCAGCGAGGCGCCGTAGCGCAGCTCGCCGAGGCCGCCCGTGGTGGCCAGGCCGGTGACGAGGGGGAGGAAGCCCGTCAGCCCAGGCACCCGCGCACCGCCTCGATCAGCCGGTTCGCCCGGGCGTCGCCGTGGCCGATCATCCGGTTGGCCACGTAGCCGAAGCCGACGCCGAACTCGTCGTCCCCGAAGGCGAACTGGCCGCCGGCGCCGTCGTTGCCGAAGCTGCGCGCGCCGAGCAGCGGGCGGAAGGCGGGGGAGTCGAGCAGCAGGCCGGAGCCCCAGCGGGCGCCCAGGTCGAAGCCCAGGAAGCCGGCGCCGGAGGAGACCTCGCGCACCGCGTCGGTCACGGTGTCGTGGGAGAGCAGGCGGGGAGCGCCGCCCAGGCCGGTGGCCGCCGCCGCGTACAGGCCCGCCAGGCCGGTGGCCGAGGCGACGGCGCCCGCGCCGGGCAGCTCGATCGCGTGCAGCTCCGGGTCGTTCCAGCCGTGCGGCACGTCCAGGCCGGGGAAGACCAGGGCGCCGTTCATGGTGACGATCCGGGTGAGCAGGTGCTCGGGCCCGGGCATCGGGCGGCGGCCCTCGGCCTCCACCAGCCGGGCCAGGCGCGGCAGTTCGCTCTCCGGCAGACCGATCCAGAGCGGCAGGCCGAGCGGCTCGGCGATCTCCTTGCGCAGGAACGCGCCCGGGGTCAGGCCGGTGATCCGGCGGATCACCTCGCCGACCGCGAAGCCGAACACATGGCCGTGGTACTCGTGGGTGGTGCCCGGCTCCCAGAGCGGCTGCTGCGCCTCGATCGCCCGGATCACCGGATCCCAGGCGGCGACCTCCTCGAAGGAGAGCACCGCGTCCAGGGCCGGGAGGCCGGCGCGGTGGCCGAGGGTCATCCGGGTGGTCACGGCCTGCTTGCCGTTCCGGGAGAACTCCGGCCAGTAGCGGGCCACCGGCGCGTCCAGGTCCAGCCGGCCCTGCTCGGCGAGCAGGTGCGCGCAGATGCTCACCGGACCCTTGGCACAGGAGAACACCGGCACCACGGTGTCCTGCGTCCAGGCCCGCCCGGTGCGCTCGTCGGCCGTGCCGCCCCACAGCTCGACCACTTTCCGGCCGCCCGCGAACACCGTGACGGCGGCGCCCAGTTCGGGGAACTCGGCGAAGTTGGCGGCGAAGACGTCCGCGACGGCGCCGAAGTGGTCGTCGGCCCAGCCCTGGTACTGCTGCATGGTGTGGTGCCCCGTTCTGCCCTGTTCCGCCCTCAAGATCGACCGAACCACGCTACGGGAGCCGGGCGGCCGTGACGAGGGGATTTCACCAGGCCGGGACTGGTGGGGCGGATGTGACAGACTCGCCGGTCGACGAGGAGGAGAGGACGGGGAACCGGATGGATCGGGACGCGCTGACGGCGCTCTGGGAACGGCGGTGGCCCGGCGCGGAGCCCGTCGGGTACGAGCTCCGCAGTCGGGCACGCGACGTGTGGGTGCGCTTCCACAGCCTGCCGGAATCCAAGCGCTACCCCGACGACGAGCGCGAGTACGCGATCGTCCTGGAGCGTCACAACACCGTGCTGGAGGAGCTGTTCGCCGGTGCCGAGGTGTACGTGCTCATCCCGAGATGGACGAGCCGGGCGAGCGTCCCCCGGATGCACCGGGACGCGAGGCACTGGCGGACCTGGCTCCAGGAGGACGACCCCGAACCGGCGTTCCGAACGTTCTGCCACGTCTTCGTGGAGCGGCGGCGGTGGCGGCCGGGCAGCCTGGACCGGCTGCTGCGCCGGGTCGCCGACGAACGGGAGGGCGGGGTGATCGTCACCGGTACCGGCATGCGGCGGCTGTACCACCCGTACGACGGCGGCGCGGACGTCTACCTGGCCACGACAGAGGAGCGCGACCGGCTGAAGGAGCGGCACGCCGGGTGGCTGTCGAGCCACCCCAACGGTCTGTGAGGGACCGGCACGCGCCAGGGCTTGTCGCCGGGCCCGTTCGTCACGCACAGTGTCCGGAGCGCGTTGACGATCACGCGCCCCGGCAGTCCCGGCTGCCGCAGTGAGTGAGGGAGCGACCCATGGCCGTCAGTCTGAGCAAGGTCGAGCAGAGCGCACCGGCGTTGGTGAGCCTCTACAAGACGGCCGGCGCCTCGGTGGAGCGGCGCGGGCTCGGAGGCCAGCGGCTGGCGGTGTACCTGGTGATCGACTACTCCGGTTCGATGAGGCCCTACTACAAGGACGGCAGCGTCCAGGCGCTCGCGGACCGGGTCCTGGGGCTGTCGGCCCACCTGGACGACGACGGGAGCGTGCCGGTCGTCTTCTTCTCCACCGAGGTCGACGCCGAGGCGGAGATCGTGCTGGAGGACCACGCGGGCTGGATCGACCGGATCGTCGCGAAGCTCGGGCACATGGGCAAGACCAGTTACCACCTGGCGATGGACGAGGTGGTCCGGCACTACCGGGAGAGCGGTGCCACGGTGCCGGCCCTCGTCCTGTTCCAGACGGACGGCGGGCCGATCAACAAGAAGGCGGCGGAAGCTCGCCTGTGCGAGGCGGCGAAACTGCCGATCTTCTGGCAGTTCATCGGCTTCGGTGACCCGGGCAGCAAGCAGTTCGACTTCCTGCGGAAGCTCACCGGGCTCGCGGTCCCGGAGATGCGCCCCATCGACAACGCGGGCTTCGTCCACCTGGGGCATGATCCCCGGAAGGTCTCCGACCAGAAGCTGTACGACCAGTTGCTCGCCGACGTCCCCGGATGGCTGGCGGCCGCCCGGGCCCAGGGCATCGCGCCGGAGGGGCCGGCGTTGCAGGCGCCGGCGGTGGAGGTTGCGGCGGCGCCGTCCGAACGCCGGGGTCTCTGGGCGGCGTTGGCGGCGTGGCTGGGGATGGGGAGCCGCTGACGTTCCGGCCACGCGGTCATGCCGCGTGGCCGGAAGCGGGGGTCAGGCGGTGAAGCGGGGGTCGCGGGCTTCGATGGCCTGGACGAAGGCGGTCCATTCGGCTTGGTCGAAGGCGAGGTGTGGGCGGTTGGGGTTCTTGTCGTCGCCGACCCACACATCGCCGTTGTCGAAACGGGCGACAAGCACACAGCTGCCGTTGTCGTCAGCCGAGAAGGGGGACTTGGCCCACTCCGCGCTGGCGGGGTTGTGGTTGTAGGGGTCGTGTCGGTCGCGCATCTGGGCCTCCCGGGTGGGGTCAGGCGGTGAAGCGGGGGTCGTGGGCCTCGATGGCCTGGACGAAGGCGGTCCATTCGGCTTGGTCGAAGGCGAGGTGGGGCCGGTCGGGGTTCTTGTCGTCGCCAACCCAGACGTCGCCGTTGCCGAAGCGTGCGATGACCACGCAGCTACCGTTGGATTCAGCGGAGAAGGGAGACTTGATCCACTCGGCGTCGGCAGGGTTGTGGTTGTAGGGATCGTGCTTCTCGGTCACGTGATCTCTTCCAACTTGCGTTCAAGGACGGTGATGGTTGCGTCTTTGGAAAGAGCGCATCGCTTCAGTCGGGCGAAGGCTCGATCAGCTCGACGGACGTCGCGTCCCGACTTACGCGGGAGCATACCGCCGACTGCTTCTACGAATGAGAAGCCCTCGCCCGGTTCTCCGGGGAAGCGGAGGAGGGTGAGTCCAGACGCGAGAACTCCAGGTCGTCCAGCGCTGAACGGGACCATGCGAACGGTGACGTTCGGGTACCGGGCTACTTTGAGCACGTGGCGGATCTGACCGGCGAGGACCTCCATGTCCCCGCCGACCAGGAGGGCCAGTTCGCCGAAGTAGGCATCGAGCCTGAGGATGGGTTCCTTGGTGAGCCTGCGTTGGCGCAGAACCCGGATCTCGGCAGCAGCTTCGCTCTGATCTTCGCTGAGACCGTCGAGGCCCGCGGCAATTATCTCGCGTGCGTAGTCCTCGGTCTGTAGCAAGCCCGGGAAGCCTGACAAGTAGTACTCAAACATCTGAGCGGCGTCAGCTTCGAGACTGAGGAACTCGGCGAACGCCGCGCTGATGGTGTCGGCGAACTCGTGATCCTGCCACCAGTGCCTCGAAGGGCTGTCAGTGGCGAAGGCCTCGATCTCGGCACGTTCCGGACCTGCGATCCCGCAGTGGTCCAGATACACGGCCAAGTCGACGGAGGTCACAGGCAGCAGTGCTCGTTCGACCTTGCTGAGTCGAGCCGGGTTCCAGCCCTTCAGGCCGGCGGTGACGTCGGCGAGCGTCTTGTTGTTCTCGATCCGCCACGCCCGCAGCTCGTCTCCGAGGCGGATCTGCCTGATCGCTGACGGGTCCTTGCTCAACACGTACCTCCCTTGTTCGCCACAGTGTTGCTGGCTATGCCTCGGGGGCTCAAGCCAACCACAAGATCCACTAATTTATTTTTTGCTTGCGGGTGTTCGGGTTGCAAATTCGATTTCGCTTGCCCCACACTCAACGTGACCGCACGAACACGCCACTGAAGGTGTGGGGTGACTCATGTCCACCTTGCGTAACCCGGTCCTCCGAACCTGGGAGACCACCCTCACCGAGCACTCGACCTCGGTCCGTACCGCCCGCCGTCTGATCCGCGAGCAGCTCAACTCCTGGAGCTGGAGCGGCGATCCCGTCGATGACCTCGTCCTCATCACCTCCGAACTGGTGACCAACGCCGTCGTCCACGCCTGCCGGGGAAGCGACGAAGTCCGCCTCTCCCTCCAGGAGTTCGACGGCGACTGCCGGCTCGAAGTCTGGGACCCGCGCGGCGACCTCCGGCTCCGCCACCCCCACCCCCGCCGCTTCACCGAGGGCGGCCGGGGGATCGATCTGGTCCGTCAGCTCGCCCTCGACTTCGGCGTCATCGTCCGTCGCGACGAGGGCAAGCGGGTGTGGGTCCGCGTCCGGCTCCGGCCGGCCGACAGCCTTCCCCCGCCCGGGAGTTGATCCCCATCAAGCTCGCCCCCACGGCGACGGTCGCCGTCGCCAGCCTCGCCCTCGCCTGTTTCGCCGCGAACCTCATCTCCCCGCGCGAGCCGGCCACCGCCGACGTCGTCTGGTGGACCACCCTGGCCGCCGCCCTGATGACCGGCATCCACCGCCACAACGACCCCACCGACCCCACCGACGACGACGATTGATTCCGAGGACTTCCCCCATGCCCGACCTGCACCCCGCCGCGATCGCCTTCCGCGACCCGGCCGCCCTCCTGGACCGCTGCGAGATCGGTGGCGTCCGGCGTCTCTTCGGCGAACCCGGCTACGAGTCGGGGGCCGTTGTCCCGGCCGGCGACTGGGCCCCGCTGTCCGACCACCTCCCCGCGCGGTACGCGCCGAGCCTGTTCACCCAGGACAGCGGCCTGGTGGAGTTCTTCCGGCTTCCCGCCACCGTCACCGACCGCGAGTCGATGGCCGCCCTGGTCGGCGAGCTGGGAGACCCGTTCCCCGTCCCGCTCCCCGCGACCGACGACCCGCCCGGCGAACCCGTCACCCACCGCCTGCCGGAGAACGGCCTGCGCCCCGGTCTGCACATCGACAACCGCCAGAACCTCTCCTACACCGACTGCGGCGGCGCGCGCCGCCGGCTCTGCGTCAACCTGGGCCCCGGCAGCCGCCACCTCCTGCTCGTGACCACCACCATCAAGTCCGTCTGCCGGGCCGTGCACGACCGTTACGAGACCCACCACCCGCACACCTACGACTTCTGGAGCTACCTCGCCGAGCGCAAGCGGGTGAGCGTCCTGCGGATCAGCGTCGACCCGGGGGAGGGCTGGCTCGCGCCCACCGCGCTGCTCCCGTACGACGAGTCCACGGAGGACGAGGAGCTGCCGTCGGCCACGGCCTCCTGGCTGGGGCACTGGGAGCGCGGTCTCTTCGGCCCGCTGATCTGACAAATGGTCACTCTCGGTGTGCCTTGTCGGGCAGGACGGACGGGGCGGGCGGGGCTCGCGCCGTTGTGCGACTTGGAGTGCACCGAGGCCGTGGGGCGCGTACGAATATGTGCGCGCCCTTCAGTGCGCCGTAACGGCGGAAGGCGACGCGGACCGTTCGGCCCGCGCCCGTACCCCTGCGCGGCCGTCGGGCACGTGTTTCGGGAGGATGAGGAACGGCGTCACCACCGTCTACCGGGCCCCGGACCGGGGCAGGCTCGGGCGGACAGTGCTAGTGAAAGGGGCCGACCATGGCCGCAGTGCACGAATCCGTCCTCGACGCGATCGGCGGGACTCCGCTGTTCCGCCTCGCCCGGCTGGGCGCCGGTCTCGCCGCGCCGATCTACGCCAAGGCCGAGTTCCTCAACATCGGCGGCAGCGTCAAGGACCGCGCCGCCCTCTCGATGGTGCTGGCCGCCGAGCGGGACGGGCTGCTGAAGCCCGGCGGGACGATCATCGAGGCGACCTCGGGCAACACCGGCATCGGCCTGGCCATCGTCGGGCGGCAGCGCGGCTACCGGGTGATCGCCGGCGTTGTCGACAAGTCGTCGCCCGAGAAGGCCGACATCCTGCGGGCGTACGGCGCGGAGGTGGTGCTCGCCCCGACCGCCGTGCCCGCCGAGGATCCGCGGCACCTGTTCAAGGTGATGGAGCGGCTGACCGAGGAGATCCCCGGAGCCTGGCTCGCCAACCAGTACGACAACCTGGCCAACCCCGAGGCCCATCTCCGCACCACCGGCCCCGAGATCTGGGAGCAGACCGGCGGCCGGGTGACCCACTTCGTCGCGGGCGTCGGCACCGGCGGCACCATCACGGGGACGGGCACCCATCTGAAGGAGGTGTCCGGCGGCTCGGTGACGGTGGTCGGCGCGGACCCGGAGTCCTCGACGTACGGGGGCGGCGACGGCAGTCCGTGGTACGTCGAGAGCATCGGGCACTACCTGCACCCCCAGACCGTCGAGGACCGTCAGCCGCAGGCGCTGCGCCCGGAGGTGATCGACTCCTACCAGCGCGTCCCCGACCGCGAGTCGCTGCTGGCGGCGCGTCGGCTGGCCCGGGAGGAGGGCATCCTGGCCGGGCCGTCCTCGGGCGCGGCGGTGGCCGCCGCACTGCGGGTGGCGGCGGGGCTCGGGCCGGACGACCTGGTCGTGGTGCTGCTGCCGGACTCGGGGCGCTCCTACCTGTCCAAGGTGCACAGCGACGTGTGGATGCGGGAGTGGGGCTTCCTGGAGGACGGGGACGGCCTGCGGCCGCTGCTGGAGGCCTGCGACCCGCTGGTGACGGTGGCCGCCGACGCCACCGTGGGTGCGGCACTGGAGGCGCTGGGCGGTGCGCCGGTGGCGCCGGTCGTCCTGGCGCGGGCGGCGCGCCCGTACGGGGTGGCCGCCACGGAGGTGGTCGGCTCGGTGTCCCGGGCCGCGCTGGCGGCGGCGCTCGCCGACGGCGCCGCCAAGCCGGAGGACGCGCTGGGCGGGCTGGTCGGGTCGGCGCTGCCGGCGGTCGGCGTCGGGCAGTCGGCGGCCGAGGCGCGGGTGCTGCTCGGCCGCACGCACCGGGCGCTGATGGTGCTGGTGGACGGCCGGGTGGCCGGGGTGCTGCCGCGCGAGGTTCTCCTCTAACTCCCGGGCAGGGGCGCCAGGATGGCGGAGATGATCCGGCCCAGGGCGCGGTCGAACGCCTGGTCCGGGTCGCCGGGCGGTCCGGCGGTGGCGAACGCCTGCGCCAGGTGCGGGTATGCGCCGCTCGCCGCGGCCCGGCCGAGGTAACCGACCAGCTCCGCCTGCCACTTGGCGCCCGCCGCGGCCGTCTGCTCGTACTGCGCGAACTGGCAGACGAAGCCGTTGAACAGCGACATCGCCTCCAGCCGGGCGCCGCCGCCGAGCCCGGTGGGGGCGGTGACGGCGAGGAAGTGGTCGGTGTAGCGCAGCGCGTTGGGGCCGATGCCGGGACGGGCCAGCACCAGGGTGGGCAGCCAGGGGTGGCGGCGGAGGATGGCCAGCTGCTGGTGGGCGAGGGCGGCGAGGTCGGCCCGGACGTCGCCGCTCGGCTCGGCCGGCAGCCGGTACTCGCCGGTGACCGCGTCGAGCATCAGGTCGAGCAGGTGCTCCTTCTTCGGCACGTAGTTGTAGAGCGACATGGTGCCCGCGCCGAGCGCCGCCGCCACCCGGCGCATGGAGGCCGCGTCCAGGCCCTCGGCGTCGGCGATCCCGATGGCCGCCGCGGCGATCGAGTCGCGGCTGTGGGCCGGGCGCGGGCCGCGGCCGGTGCGTTCGGGGCGCAGCCAGATCAGCTCGGGGGCCTCGGGGGGTGTGGGCCTGCCGGGCTGTTCGGCCTGTTGGGCCTGTTCGGCCTGTTCTGCCCGTGCTGCTCGGGCTGGCTGTTCCGGCTGCTCGGAGCCGGTGGGGGTGTTGCTGGACGGCACTGGGAGATCACCTCGCTCACCCATCGTAGTTACGTACGTCGTACGTAGTACGATGGCGCCCGAGCGCGCTTCTACGTACGATGTACCTAGAGAGAGGGCAGGGCCATGTCCGACACCGCACGAGCCGCCATCGAGATGGCCGGCGTGGAGAAACGCTTCGGCGCCACCGAGGCCCTGCGCGGCCTCGACCTCGCCGTCCCGGCCGGCACCGTCTGCGGTCTGCTGGGTCCCAACGGCGCCGGCAAGACCACCGCCGTCCGCGTTCTCGCCACCCTGGCCGCCCCCGACCGCGGCACCGCCCGGGTCGCCGGACACGACGTCGTCCGCGAAGCCGAGGACGTCCGGCGCGCCATCGGCCTCGCCGGACAGCACGCCGCCGTGGACGAGGGCATCACCGGCCGCGACAACCTCCACCTGTTCGGCCGGCTGCACAACCTCGGCGCCCGCCGGGCCCGGGAGCGCGCCGACGAACTGCTCACCCGCTTCGGCCTCGCCGACGCCGCCGACCGGCTCGTGCGCACCTACTCCGGCGGCATGCGCCGACGCCTGGACCTCGTCGCCAGTCTGGTCACCAGCCCGTCGGTACTCTTCCTGGACGAACCCACCACCGGGCTCGACCCGCGCAGCCGGCAGGCGATCTGGGACACCGTCAGGGAACTGGCCGACGGCGGCACCACCGTGCTGCTCACCACCCAGTACCTGGAGGAGGCCGACCGGCTCGCCGACGACATCGTGGTCGTCGACCGCGGCGCCGCCATCGCCACCGGACCGCCGGCCGGGCTCAAGGCCGCGATCGGCAGCCAGGTCTCCGTCACCCTGGCCGACCCCGCGCAACTCGCCGCCACCGCCGTGGTGTTGTCCTCGCTGACCGGCGGCGACGCCCAGGTGGACGTCGCCGAGCGGACGGTCACGGTGCTGACGGCGCCCGGCGTCCCCGTCCTGTTGCCCTCGCTGGTACGGGAGTTGGACGGCATGGCGGTGACCGCACGGGACGTCGCGGTGCGGGAGCCCTCGCTGGACGACGTGTTCCTCGCGCTCACCCGGGAGCCTGCGGACGGACCGGCGGCCGAGGGGAGGGCCGCCTGATGGCCACCGCCGTGCACCTCGCCGCCCGCCCGTCCGCGCGTCCGCCCGCCCGCCCGTCCGCCCTCGGCCGGCTCGCCACCGGAACCTGGACGTCGATGCTCCGCGTCCTGCTCAACTACCGCCACTCGCCAGGCCTGTTGGCCGCCTCGATGGGCGTTCCGGTGGTGATGGTGGTGGTCTTCGGATACGTCCTCGGCAGCGCCATGCAGGTGCCGGGCGGCGGCGACTACCGGGAGTTCCTGATGCCCGGGCTGTTCGCCATGGTCGCCACCAACGGCATCATGCCCACCATGGTCGGCGCTGCCCGCGACGTCGGGCGCGGGGTCACCGACCGGCTGCGCTCCATGCCGGTCTCCCGCACCGGGCTGCTGCTCGGCCAGGCCCTCGCCGACCTGCTGGTCAGCGTGGCCGTCCTGGCTCTGATGGCGCTGGTCGGACTCCTCACCGGCTGGCGCGCCCGGCACGGACTCACCGACACCGCCGGGGCGTTCGCCCTGCTGCTGCTCTTCCGCTTCGTGATGACCTGGGTCGGCACCCTGCTCGGCCTGGCCGTCGGCAAGGAGGAGGCGGCCGGACAGCTCTCCGTCGCGGTCTTCCCGCTGGCGATGGTCACCAACGCCTACGTGCCGACCGGCGGCATGCCCGGCTGGCTGCGCGTCCTCGCCGACTGGAACCCGGTCAGCTCCGTCGTCCAGGCCTGCCGGGAACTCTTCGGCAACCCCTCGGCGGCAGGGTCCGCCTGGCCGACGCAGCACGCCACCCTGGCCGCGCTGCTCTGGAGCGCCCTGCTGCTCGCGGTCTGCGTGCCGCTCGCCGTACGGAAGTTCGCCACCCACGGGCGGTGAGCGGCGGGGCTGTGAGCGGTGACCAGCGGGACTGTGGGCGGTGATCCGCAGGACTCCGGCACACCCGTGAAATGTGCTGGACAGTGACGCCGGTGTGGTCTTGGGTGGGGCGCCATGGAGTACACCCACCTCGGCCGCACCGGCCTGACCGTCTCCCGCCTCTGCCTCGGCACCATGAACTTCGGCCGCCACACCGAGGAAGCCGAGGCCCACCGCCTCATGGACACCGCCCACGAGCGCGGCATCAACTTCTTCGACACCGCCAACGTCTACGGCCGCGACAGCGAGGGCCTGCAGCGGGGGCGCACCGAGGAGATCATCGGCCGCTGGTTCGCCAAGGGCGGCGGCCGCCGCGAGCGCACCGTCCTCGCCACCAAGGTCTACGGCGACATGGGCGACTGGCCCAACGAGGGCAGGCTCTCCGCGCTCGCCGTCCGCAAGGCCGTCGAGGCCAGCCTGCGCCGCCTCCAGACCGACCACATCGACCTGTACCAGATGCACCACATCGACCGGGACACGCCCTGGGAGGAGGTCTGGCAGGCGATGGAGGTCCTGGTCGCCCAGGGCAAGGTCGTCTACGTCGGCTCCAGCAACTTCGCCGGCTGGCACATCGCCCAGGCCCAGGAGACCGCCCGCTCCCGGAACCTCCTCGGCCTGGTCAGCGAGCAGTCCCTCTACAACCTGCTCGACCGCACGATCGAACTCGAGGTGATCCCCGCCCTCCGGCACTACGGCGTCGGCCTGATCCCGTGGTCCCCGCTGCGCAGCGGCCTGCTCGGCGGCATCCTGCGCAAGGAGCGCGAGGGCACCCGCGACCGCAGTGCGCTGCCCTACGCGAGCGAACTCCTGGACAGGCACCGTGACCGGATCCAGGCCTACGAGGACTTCGCCGACGAACTCGGCGCCGACCCGGCCGTCCTCGCCCTCGCCTGGCTGCTCTCCCGCCCCGCCGTCACCGCCCCCATCGTCGGCCCGCGCACCGCGGACCACCTCGACGGCGCCCTCGCGGCGCTCGACCTCACGCTCGACCAGAAGACCCTCGACCACCTCGACGAGCTCTTCCCCGGGCACAAGCCCGCCCCGGAGGACTACGCCTGGTAGGCCGTTGGCCCCCGGCCTGCCTCCGGCTCCGACCCCGGCCGCCACGCGGGCACCCCGGGCCGGGGCCAGAGGACGGGCGGGAGCCGATGGCCGGTCGAAGGCCCGACACCGGGAAGGTGACACAGGGTGCCGGAGTCGAGCACGCAGTAGGCCGACCAGCCCACCGACCACACCGCGACGGGTTCGACGAGGGTGACGGCCCAGAGCAGGACGTCGTCCTCGCCGAGCAGGCGGTCGACGGCCGTCCGCCGGAGCAGGATGCTCTCCGGGCCCTCGCCGGCGAATCCCGGGTCGGTGAGCACGAGTTCCCCGCCGGACCGGTCGGCGAAGTCGAGCTGTCGGCCGGTCCAGCGGACGTTCAGCCGGTCGGTCAGCCGGCGGGTGGGGACCGGGCGGTCACGGGCGCCGAAGAAGCGGCCGACGGCCGGCGGCGGGACACCGATGTCCTGGGAGGTGACCGCCGTGGGCTCGGGCCCCGACGGCTTCCCGGGGGCGTGGGCGAACTCGGGACGGCCGTAGTACTCCGCGAGGTAGGCCTGTCCGGGCCAGCGGAGGGTCGGCCGCAACCGCTGGAGGGCGGCCGGTGCGGGAAACGCGGAGGCCAGCTCCGAGCGGGGGACCACGAAGGACTCGACCCGCAGGACCGGAGGAAGCCGTTGCGTCCGGTGGGCCGGGGAGGCGGCCCGCCAGGTGTCGGAGAGACGGAGGATGCCGCTCCTCGGGTCGTGCAGGAGGGGGAGGCCGGGCACGGGCCGCTCGTCCTGCTCGTCCCCCTCGTCGTCCTCGTCGAGCAGGTGGTGGAGCGCGTTCATCAGCAGCCACGGTGTTCCGGACGGGTCCGGCTTCGTCAGGACCGCCGTCAGGCCGGCCGGCGGGCCGGTCGGGGACCCTCGCAGCCCGGCGGCCGTGAACGGCGGGGTCCACCAGTTCCCCGGCCGGGAGACGGTGTTGAGACGGGTGGGCCATCGGGCCCCCAGGGTCGGATCGATGGTTCGCTGGTGGTACCGGGCCGCGCCGTGCTCGCCCGGCACCGGGACGGGCGGCGAATCCCCGACCAGGGTGGCCTGTTCGGCGTACCACTCCTGCTGCGCGCGCTGGAGCGCCTTGGCCACCGACGCGTCGGCCGCGTCGAAGGCGGATCCGCCGCGCACCCGGACCGGGTGCCGCGGAGCGCCGAGGGCGAACAACTGGGCCCGGCGGGCCAGCCAGGCCTGACGGGGCCTCGGATCGGCCTCCTCGAACGGGCACCAGGACAGTGAGACGGCCTCCTCGGCGATCAGGCTGCCGCAGAACGGGGCGACCAGGCGGGGCCGGCGGAGGGGGACGGCGGGGAAGGTTCCGGCGGCCCCGGGCTCCGGGCCGAGGAGGCCCCGTACCGCGAGGACGGCATCGTGGATCCGCAGGTGCGGCCGGGTCAGCGCACGGTCGACGGCACTGCGGAACAGCCGGCCGGACGGCAGCTCCGTACTGCGGGCCAGCGCCCCGTAGGCGGCCAGCCAGTACGCCTCGGTGACGAGTTCGTCCCGGTGGCCGCCGAACCTGTCGAGGAGCCGGGCGATCGCCGCGGGCCGGTCGGTCCACAGGTCCGCGAGGGTGCGCACGCAGGCGTCGCGCAGGCCGTGGTGGCCCACGCCGGAGAGCCACAGCAGCAGGACGCCAGCCTCGGCGACGGCCTCGTCGCCCCTCGCCCCGGCATCCCCGGCCGCCTTGACGAGGCGGCGGAGCAGGAGGACCAGGTCCTCGTCGTCGAGGATTTCGAGGACGGGGTCGGCGAACCAGCGGCCGTAGCGGCCCCGGCTCCAGGCGGACAGCTGGGCGTCCAGGAAACCCACTCCCAGTGGGTGCCGGGGGCAGGTGGAGTTCACCAGGACGGCGAGCAGCGCGGCCTGGGCGGTGTCCGGGGTACGGAGCCAGCGGGCCAGGAGCACGCGGGAGGACCGGCTGACGCGTGGGGCGGCGCGCCCCTCCAACGACTCCAGCACCATGCCGGAGACGGCTGAGCGGTACCGGCGGGGTACCAGATCCGCCAGTTCGGCGGCGCTGGCCGCGTGCGGCGCGGCCCCGGCGAGCGCCTCCAGCATCCGACGGCGGTCCGTGAGCCGCGAGGACTCCGGCTCGGCGGCGCGCAGCCGCTCGAACTCCTTGACCAGGCGGGTGACGGCGGCCGAGCGGCGGCGCTGGTTGAGCAGGTTCACGGCACGGACGTGCTCGGCGAACCGCTGGACGGCGAACCGGACCCTTCGGGTGTCCGGGTCCAGGGCGAGCACGCCCGCGCTCTCCAGCCAGCGCAGCACGACCGCGGGCCGGGCCGCTCCCGGCACACCGGAGAGCACACGGCCGGCGGTCCCGTAGTCGAGCGATCCCCGCACGCCCATCGCGTCCGCGAGTGCCCGGCAGGCGAGGGTGACCAGGGGCGGCGGGGCCGCGGACGGGGCTGCGCGCAGGTCGTGGACCCGGTCGAGGTAGGCGGCGTGGTCATCGTTGAGGATCGCCAGCCAGGTCTGGAACAGGTCGCCGACGGTGGGCGGGACGATCGCCTCGCCGGGCGGCCGCGGCGTGCGGTGCAGGCACCAGGCCAGGACGGCGAGCATCAGCGGCCGCCGCAGTTCGGAGACGTCCGGCGGCAGCAGCAGCTCCGGCAGCCCGTACATGTCCTGGTAGATCCGCCAGGACCGGTCCGGCGAAGCGACTCCCGGGTTCCACAGGAACCCGTGCCCCCGGGTGCTCACGGTGTGGACGACCTGCTCGGGAACGGCCGGCCGGGCGTCCATCCGGACGGTGCCGACCAGGGTCACCAGCGGGTAGCGGCCGACCGCCTCGGCCAGGGACTCGAAGGCCACCCGGAAGTCCCCGCGCAGGCACCGGACCTCGTTCAGCGCGTCGACCGCGAGGACCGCCCGGCGGCCGGTCAGCAAGGCCTGCTGCTGGAGGGCCGCCAGCAGGTCGCGCAGCCCGTGTGCCCGGGTGCCGGGGGCGACGAGGCGGGGCAGCTGCGCTTCGAACGGTTCGTCCGGGCCGAACTCGTGGCCGCAGACGAACGCGGTGGGCGCGCCGTCCGCGACGCGCCCCCGCACCCAGCCTCCCAGGCCGTAGGACTTCCCCGTGCCCCAACCGCCGCCGACGAGCAGCGCGCCGGTCTGGCGGGTGGCCAGGGCGGGATCGGCGCACGTCGTGTACAGGGTGCGGGCGCAGGCCAGCAGGTCCTTGAGGACGGCCAGCAGGCGGCCGAGCGCGCCACGTCCGGGGCCCGGCAGCGCCTCGTACGGCTGCGACTCCCGTACGGCGGCCAGTAGTTCGTCGTGTACCTCCCGGACCTCGACGGCGACCCGGCCGCAGAGCCGGAGCGCCTGTGAGATCCGGCGGCGCAGGATCCCGGGGTCGGTGCGGTCCTCCTCGCCGAGAAGCCGCGCGATGCCGTCCAGCCCGTCGGCGCACTCCGCCCGACGGCCGGAGGAGGCGGTCCAGCGCTCGGACGCCGCCGAGACGGGCACGACGGACGGAACGGGGAGGCCGTCGGTGGCCGGTCGCCATCCGGCCCACAGCCGGAGCCCTGACGCCGTCCCGGCCAGCCGCGAGACGAGCGGCGAAGGGTCGTCGAGCCCGGCCAGGGCCTCGGAGAGGAACGTGGTGAGCTGCGGTGGTTGCGGGCCGGCCGGCCCCGGGCGGCGACGGACGGTGCGGGCGGCCGCGGCCGCGTGCCGGTGGAGGTCCGACAACCGGAGGTACCGGGCGTCGAAGTAGGCCGGCACGGCCTCCTCTGCGAACGACACCACCGCCCGCTCGATCAGGCTCTTGGTGTAGGGGTGGAAGACGACCGGGTGGCCGGGCCGGACACGGCGGACCATCGCGGCCCAGCGGCTCGAAGCGGTGCTCCACTGGCGGGTGCCGGGCGTGCCGGTGCCGCCGGCGGTGAAGTCCTGGGGCAGGAAGACCAGCATGTCGGTGAGGTCGGGATGGTGGGCGAGGGCGGAACCGACGGACTCGTCCATGGAACGCAGCGCGGACTTCAGTGCCGCGTGGTGCTTGACCTGGATGCCGACCACGCGTCCGCCGGCGGTCCTGGCGCACGCCTCCAGCCCGCCGTCCGGTGGCCGGAGCGCCAACAGCGTGCCGTCGACGACGGGGCCGAAGTCGTGTTCCAGGATCGCCGGGAAGAGATGGACGCAGAGCGACTCGAACATCTGCGCCGGAGTGGCGCCGAGGTCGGTCCTGAGCCGGTCGAGGTCCACGCCGAGGGGCATGCGGTTCCTTTCGGGAGCGTTCCGGCGGGTGGCGGGTGGCGGGTGGCGAGTGGCGAGTGGCGAGTGGTGGCCGGTGGCACTCGGGGCCAGGGGTCCTCCCGAGTGCCACCGGTGGGCGGCGGGTCAGACCAGGGCGCGGGCCCTCCGGTCCCAGCTCTCGATGCGGGCCATGGTCTCGGTGAGGCGGTCGAGGGCCGCGATGATGTCCTCGGCCGGGCCCTGGAGGCCGGGGCGGGCGGAGAGGAGCCACTCCATCGTCATCCGGAAGAGCCGGAGGGTCTTCAGGACCTCCCACGCGGAGTGGGACATGCCGACGAGCCGGAGCAGGGAGTCGTGGGCCGGCGATCCCTCCCACAGGTGCGGCGCCGCCTCGAAGAGGGCGAGCGACCGGTGCACCGTCGGGTCCACACCCGACACCCGCGAGGCGACCTCGGCGGCGCGGTCCCGGAGCTCGGACGCGGGGCCGGCCAGGGAGACGGCCAGTCCCCGGAGCGCGGCGGGTGCCGTCGCCGCCGGGGCGCTCCCCGTACCGGCGGGGGCCTGCGGGACGGGCCCGAAGTCCTCGGCCAGGTTGGCGATGGTGTTCACCAGGTCCGTCATGGTTTCGATGCCCTGGGTCACGATCCGCATCTCCGCCTCGACGGCGGCGAAGCGGTCGATCAGGCCTGGCCCGTCCTCCTGGTCGGCCTGGTGCTCCCGGTGCTCCGGCTCCTCCCGGCGCTCCGGACCCGCCCGGTCCTCCCGGTCCTCCTGGTCGGAGCCGGGAGGACCGAGAGCGGCGTCGTGGTCCCGTGACCGCAGGCCGAGCAGGATCCGGGCCGGTGGGAGCGGGGAGTAGCCCTCGGTCAGGACCCGGTCCAGTGCGGTCCGGAGCCGCTCGCGGGCGTCCGCGAGACCGTCGGGGGAGCGTTCGTACAGGATCGTCCGGCCGGGTGAGGCGTCGAAGGGGAGCCGGCCGCGCTCCGCGAGGTGGACGGTCGGACGGCCGGTGGTGTGGCGCAGGCCGAGCTGGTACAGGACGTCCGGCTCTCCGTCGGTCAGGTCGGCGATCACGATGTCGGACTGGAGCACGTGCCGGCAGATCCGATCGGAGGCCTCCCCGCCCTTCCGGGCGTCGTCCGTGTGCAGCGGTTCGATCCCCAGCGCCGCGCACGCCGGCCGGACGACCTGCTCGAAGACCCGGAGGTGCGCTTCGCCGGAGGCCCGGCCGGTGTCGGTCCCTGGGTACCGGTCCCCGGCGGGGCCGATCACGAAGCACGTGGTCGGCATCCGGGGACTCTCAGGTCGGCGCTGATCGTGCCGGGGGACCGGCGGCGTCGTCTTCACGAGAGGTCCTTCCAGCCGAGCCCGGGCAGCGGCGGCTCGCTCACCCAGGTCTCCGACTCGTCGGCGTACAGCGGGAGTTCCTCGATGCCCAGCGCGGTGAGCAGGCCCGCCGTGGGCACCCGGTAGCGGTGCCCGGTGCGGACCACCGGGCAGGGGAAGGCCTGCCGCCGGACGAGCCGGTAGGCCGTCTGCCGGCAGATCCCGAAGGCCCGGGCGGCGGTGCGCATGTCGACGGCCAGCGGGAGGCCGAACAGTTCGGGAAAGGTCAGCGGCCCGCTCGGGCGCGGGGCGGTCAACGGGCCGTTCCCGCCGCGCGCAGCGAAAGGCTGCCGACCCGCGACCCGCGCGCGGGACGGTGCGTGCGGCGCACCACCTCCCGCAGTCCCAGGTGGTCGGTGAGTTCCGCGAGCCGAACCGCTTCGACCTTCGCGGGGGAACCGGGGTCCGGCACGACCACCGCGCCGCCGGTGTCCGCGGCCGCGGTGCTCGCGGGCACCCGGCCGTTGTCGGCAGCCCTGGCGTCGCGGGCGTCGGCGATCACGACGACGTGCTCGTTCGGGTACTCGTCGGCCGAGCCCCGGGTGAACTTCCGGCCCTGCCGGACGGCGGCGCGCAGCAGCCGGTCACCGACCTCCGGGTCGTCCGGTGAGACCTCGGCCAACTCCTCGACGAAGGCGGACAGCAGTTCGGACTCCAGGTCCTGCCGGTCGGCCCGGGTCCGGGGCGAGGACTGGCGCACGAACCGTTCGAGCCGTGGTGCGGCGAGCCAGACCAGGGCCTCGACCCAGCCCGTGACCTCGGTCGAGCCGATGGCCGTCGACAGGGTGTCGTGCTGGGCCAACGCGACGGCCCGGCACCAGATCCGGCCGCGCAGCCCGGTGTCCTCCGGCTCCTCCCAGAGCGCCGCGCGCGCCTCGGCGGGATCGAGGCGGACGGTCTCGCCCTCGAACTCGACGGCGAGAAAAGCCGGTCGGAGGTGGGCGGCGCCGGTCACCCGCGCGTGGATGACGTCGAAGATGCCGTGGTAGGTGATCAGGGCCACGGGTGCGTTCCTTCCGTTGGGCGGAGTCAGTAGCGGTCGAGGAGGCGTCGGATCGTGGAGTGCAGGCGGTCGATCGTGTCCACGAACGTGGTCCACTTCGGTACGTGGAGGCGTTCGCAGTCGGGCAGGAAGAGCGGGTTCCCGGCGTGCGCGGGGTCGTAGATCCACGCCCACTCGCTGTAGTCACGTCCGGGCACGGTCGCCCGGACGCGCTTGAAGAGCCGCGGGGGCAGTCCGGTGTAGAGCTCCCGGACCGATTCCCGGTAGACGTGGTCGGAGAGGATCGCCACCAGGTGGGTGGTCGCCGGGCTGGCGTGCGCCAGGACTTCCTTGACCTGCTCGGAGTCGAGCAGCCGGTGGAGTTCGTTCCGGGCCGGCCCGTTGCCCTCGCCGGGGGACCCCTCCGCGGTCACGTGGCCGGCGTGGAGGCTGGCCCGCATCCGGAGCCGGACGCGGTTCGGTGCCGCGTTGTGCCGGGCGAGTTCGTTGCTGAGGCAGCCGAGCCCGGGGTGGATGACGTGGGGCATCAGCTCGGAGGCGAACCCGAGGGCCAGCCCGTCGCCCGAGTGCGACAGGAAGCGCTTCGCCGTCCTCAGCTCGTCGAGCCCGGCGGCGGTGAGCGCCGCGTCGAGGAGCGGTTCGAGGTAGGCGCTGACCGGTGCCTGCACCACGCCGGGCAGGTCGGTGTAGCGCCGTACGTCCAGCCCGAGTAGCCCCTGGTAGGGCGGCAGGGGCCGGCTGGAGGCGCCGGGGAGCTGCGGGGGTTCGGGCATGGCGTTCTCCTGGCGGGGTGAGGGGGCGGGTGGCCGGCCTGCTGCGCGGTGGCGGTCACGAGTCTGGGCGTGGGGCGCGGCGGGCAATGGCTTGGCAGGTCCGAATTCCTGTGACCCGCGCCACAGCGGATCCCGCGGGCGGCAGGCGGCGCGGGAGGGTAGCAGGTAACCGGGGGGAGTCCTGGACATTGCTCCAACTGTCGGATGGTCGCGGTTCGTTGGGCGCGGCGGCCTCTAATCTCCCGGCATGAAAAACTGCCACAACTTCTCGGCGGGTTCGCCGACGGCTGCCAACCGGACGGCTCGGCGGCCCGGGCCCGGGGCCTCGCCCGGGCCGCACTGGACGTTCCGTCAGCGTGTGGGTGAGGAGCGGTGGGTCGCGTTCCTCAGGGGCCTTCCGCGGATGACCCGTCCGGCGGGGTGGACGCCGATGCGTGAGGGCGACCCGGGGGTCGACGTGTTCGCCCTGCTGGGCGGTCTGGTGGACGTGTGGCAGAGCGGGGGCGGCCGGGACTGGGAAGCCGAACAGCTGATCACCATCCGGGGGGCCGGCGACCTCCTCGGCGAAATGGCGGCGCTCGAACTGACCTCCCGTACGGCCACCGTGCGGGCGCGCACCGAGTGCGAGGTGGTGATGATCTCCGGCGAACGGTTCAGGAGCGCCGAGTTCCGCCGCGAGTGGTGGAACGACCTCCTGCCGTACGTCTCCGGCCGGGGGCGGGAGGGGGCGATGATCCTGCGGTCCGGCGACGGCGCGGCCCGGGTGGCCCGTCTCGTCCTGCCGCTGCTGGACCACGCGGAGGGGGCGGGGCAGCCGGACGGGCCGGTGTGCCTCAGGATCACCCAGCAGGAGGTGGCCGAGTGCCTCGGCCTCGGGCGGGACACGGTGCGGCGGCTCACCTCCGATCCTCCCTTCGGCGGTTGGCCGAAAGGGCGCGGGGGCAGCCTCCTGGTCACGGACCCCGAGGCCGTGCGCGTCGCCGCGGCGCGGCTCGGGGGGTGGCACCCGCAGGCCGGGTGAGGCCGGCGGGCGGGGTCAGCGGGCGACGATGAGGGCGGCACAGGTCTCGACGACGTGGTGGAAGGCCTGGTCGAGGATGTAGCCCCCGTTCATGCCGTGGTCGGCGAGGCGCAGGAAGTTCCCGCGGCGGGTGGCTTCGGCCGCCCGCCGCAGGGGTTCCCGGCGGTCGGCGAGGTAGTGGGTGGAGGCGGAGAGGGCGAGCGCGGCGATGACCCGGCGCGGCTTCGGGCGCAGGCCGAGGGCGCGGCCGCCGAGGACCAGGGCGGCCGCCTGGACCGCGGTGTAGGTCGCGACGTGGGCGGCGCAGGCGCGGCGGCCGTGCGGGGAGCGGTCGGCCTTGGTGTCGGCCTGGTGGTCGGTCTGGATCCAGTGGTCGGCGAGGTCGGCCGAACTGCGGAGCAGGACGTAGGCGGCGGCGAAGGTCGCGGCGCGGCTGGTGCGGCCGGTGGGGCGGGAGGTGGGAGTGGACATCGGGCTCCGTTCGGAGGGTGTGACGCGGATGGGGAATCGCCCCGCTGTGGTAGCAAGGCAGGCATGAGGGAGCGGGAGCAGATGCGGGCGCGGGCGCAGGGCGGGGAGGGTGGCGGGGGCCGGGGGGCGTACCACCACGGGGCGCTGCCGGAGGCGCTGGTGGCGGCGGCGTTCGAGGTGCTGGACGAGCAGGGGCAGGAGAAGGTGAGCGTGCGGGAGGTGGCGCGTCGGGCGGGGGTGTCGGCGGGGGCGCCGTTCCGCCACTTCGCCGACCGGCAGGCGCTGTTGACCGCCCTGGCGGACCGGGTGCTGGCCGACCTCGTGGGCTGGCAGGAGGCGCAGCTGGCGGCTGCCGGGCCGGACGGCGGCTCGGGCATGCGGGCGATCGGACTGGGGTTCGTCCGGTACGCGCTGCACCATCCGCGCCGGTTCGAGCTGGTGCGCTCACGGGTGTTCACAGCCGTCAGGGAGCCCGAGCTGCGCGAGCAACTGGACGGCATCGACCGGGCGTTGACGGACCTGATCGTCGCCGACCAGGAGGCGGGCCGGCTGCGCCCGGGGGATCCGGCGCTGGTCGGGCTGGCCGGGCAGGCGCTGGTGTACGGGCTGGCGCAGATGATCGTGGACGGTTACCTGCCGGCCGGGAGGGCGGAGGAGCTGGCCGGGCAGGTGCTCGACGCCTTCGGCCAGGGTGTCGCCAACCGACCTGCGCGGTAGTCGAATTGTGGTTGCCGCGAGCCTTGACCGGGTCATCCGGCGCTGATGTAATCACCGCTTACATGAGCATGGGTGCGGGGAGGCAGGGATGTCCTTGTTCGCCAGGCCGCAGCCGGGCTACACCACCGCCGCCGCCACCGGCGACACCGTGGTGCTGCTGATCGGCATGCGGATCAACCGGTTCTGGGCCGTGCACCACTGGGGCCCGGTGATGTTCGCGATGTTCCGGATGCTGTACGAGCTGCGCCGGGCCCCCGAACGCGGCCTGCGCGGCCGCATCCTGCTGACCGCCTCGCCGCGCACCTACTACGTCGTCCAGTACTGGGAGTCCAAGGAGAAGCTGTACGGCTATGCGAGTGCGCCGGACGGCTTCCACCACACTGTGTGGGGCATCGCCAACCGCAAACTGCGGGAGGGCAAGGCGCGCGGACACGTCGGGCTCTGGCACGAGACGTACATCGTGCCGGAGGGCGGGTACGAGTCGATCTACTTCGACATGCCGCCGTTCGGCCTGGCCGGCGCCACCGGCTCACTGCCGGTGGAGGCGCGCGGCCGGCACGCGGCGCAGCGGCTGGCCCACCGGGAGCCGGGGAGCGGCGGGGCGGACGGGGCGGACAAGGCAGGCGAGTAGGCGGCGGTCGCCTGAGCGTGGGCGGCACGGGAGTGTCGCGAGTTGTCCGGGTCGCCGTGCCGTGAGAGCTTCGGGGGATGGTGGATCAGGGCGGGGCGCGGCCGGAGGCGCCGGTACGGCCGCTGCGGGTGGTGCACGATGTGCCGTACCGGGCGCAGTGGGAGTCGGCGGAACTGGTGCGGGAGATCGTCGACGGGCGGCTGGACGCCTCCGCCGACCCGCGCTGGGGCCAGTCCGGCGCGGCCACCCCGGAGGAGTACGCGTGGTGGTCCTGGCGGCTGTGCGGGGTGGCCTGCCTGCGGATGGCACTGGAACACTGGTGGGGCGTGGCCCCGGCGGCGATGGCGCTCGCCGGCGAGTGCATGGCGGCCGGCGGGTACGTACGGGACGGCGACGGTCTGCGCGGGCTGATCCACGCACCGTTCGCCTCCTACGTCCGGAGCCGCTGGGGACTGGCCGCGGACGCAAGGGAGTTGACGCCTGCGGAGGTGTCGGCGGAGGTGGCCGGCGGGCGGCTGGTGATGGTGTCGGTGCACCCGTCGATCCGGGAGCCGCACGGGCCGGAGCCGGTGCGGCGCGGCGGGCACCTGGTGCTGGCGGTCGGCGCCACGGACACGGCGCTGCTGATCCACAACCCGTCCGGTTTCCCGGGGGAGTCGCAGGCCTTCGCGCGCGTGCCGTGGCGGTCGTTCGGGCAGTTCTACGCCGGGCGGGGGATCGTGCTCGGCCCGCCCGGGGCGTCCCCGGCCGGCTGACCTCGCCGGCTGACCTCGCCGACCGGTCACTGGTGTCCGGTCGCCGGCTGTCCGGTCACTGGTTGTCAGGCAGCCCCATCGGGTTGATCGGCAGCCGGCTGCGACAGAGCGCCGAGATCGGCTTCAACGCGGCTGCCAGCCGGTCGAGTTCGGCCCGCGGGTAGTCCTCCCAGACCCGGGCGGCGGCCAGGTCGGTGGCGGCCTCCAGGGCCTGGTGGCCGATCCGGCCGAGCTCGGTGACCGCACCCTCGGCGGTCAGCCAGCCGCGCTCGACCAGGCGCTCGGCGGCCGCCTCCCACTCGGCGTCCGTCCATCCGCGCAGCGGCTGGAGGTCCTCGCGCCGCAGGTCCATCGCGCAGCGGACCACCAGCGCCTCGCAGCCGTCCAGCCCGGCCGCCACCAGCGCGGCCACGTGGCCGTCGCCGCGGTGCTCGCGCATCACGGTGGCGCTCTGCCAGAGCCGCTCGTACAGGCCGCTCGGGCGGGGCAGCGCCGCGTTGGCCGCGGCCAGCACCCGGCCGGCGCAGTCCAGCCGGGCGGCTGCCTGCTCCAGCGTCCCGGCGACCAGTTCGACCTGGTCCTTGTCCACGTGCTCCAGCAGCCCGCCCAGGATCGCCGCCGAGCCCTTCAGCCGGGCGGCCAGCGCCTCGTCCGGGCTCGCGTGGTTCCACACCTCCGGCAGGGCACGCTCGACCATCGACGGGGAGAAGCTGAAGAACGCGGCGGTCACCGGCGGGGCGTCCACCGCGCCGAGCGGGGCCGCGCGGCTGGCGAAGTAGCCGTGCAGGCGGCCGTGCAGACCGGCCTCCTCGAAGGCGGCGCGGCCCTCGGGCAGGAAGTAGGTGACGGTGTGCACCGGCTCGAAGAGCCACCACAGCGCGCGGGCGGGATGGACGAGATCGGCCATCGGGAGACCTTCCTCGGACGGAGCTCCCGACGGGGCGGGAACTCGACTGGTCGGGACGGCCTCCGGCAGGCGCCGCGGCGGCGAGTCCCCGTCCTCGGAAGTGCCCGGGCGCCCTGGAGTTACCGGGACGAACTCGGACGTGCCGGGACGTACTCGGGCCGCCGGGGTGGGTGCGTGGACCGCTCCAGGGCTGATGACCACGGCGAAGGCCCCGGTAACCCCGAAACGGGTGTGACGACGGTCACGTGGTGGCCGTGGGGTGCGGTCGGCGGCGGTGCGGCACGGGATGATGGGATGAGGTGCCCGTTCCGGGGCGCCCAGCCCTCGCAAGCCCTCGCACGAAGGTAGTCGGCCATGGCCCAGATCAACCCCAGCATCCTGTCCGCCGACTTCGCCCGGCTCGCCGACGAGGCCGAGGCCGCCCGGGGTTCCGACTGGCTGCACGTGGACGTCATGGACAACCACTTCGTGCCCAACCTCACCCTCGGCGTCCCGGTGGTCGAGTCGCTCGCCCGCGCCACCGACATCCCGCTCGACTGCCACCTGATGATCGAGGACCCGGACCGCTGGGCCCCGCAGTACGTCGAGGCCGGCGCCGGCTCCGTCACCTTCCACGTCGAGGCCGCCGCCGCGCCCGTCCGGCTCGCCCGCGAGATCCGCGCCAAGGGCGCCCGCGCCTCGATGGCGCTCAAGCCGGGCACCCCGATCGAGCCCTACGAGGACCTGCTGCCCGAGCTCGACATGGTGCTGATCATGACCGTCGAGCCCGGCTTCGGCGGCCAGGCGTTCCTGGACATCATGCTGCCGAAGATCCGCCGCACCCGGGAGCTGATCGCCAGGCACGACCTGGAACTGTGGCTCCAGGTGGACGGCGGCGTCTCGGCCGGCACGATCGAGCGCTGCGCGGACGCGGGCGCGGACGTGTTCGTGGCCGGCTCGGCGGTGTACGGGGCCGAGGACCCGGCCGAGGCGGTCCGCAACCTGCGGGAACTCGCCGACAAGGCGACGGCGGACGCCTGGTGGGCCTGCGGGCACTGAGGCCCGCCCGCCGGCCCCGGCTGCCGCCCTGGTGCCGGCTGCCGCGCTGGGGTCCCGGCTGCCGCCGGATGGCCGGGCGCGGGTGGAGGAACGCCGCACCGTGACGGATGATCGGTGGCGGCGCCCTCCGGGGCCCCGCCCGGCCCTCTCCGTACGGTGGTGGAACCGCGATGAGCAACCTCGACCTCAAGCCCGCCCCGACCAGCTGCGGCCGCGAGGCCAGCACCGGCCCAGTCCGCGATCTGCTGACGGCCCGTCAATTTCCGCTCGGTGGAAGCACGATGGTCCGCCGGCTGCTGCCCAACCTGGGCCGCCGGATGGTCGGCGCCTGGTGCTTCGTGGACCACTACGGACCCGACGACATCGCCGACGAGCCGGGCATGCAGGTCCCGCCGCACCCCCACATGGGCCTCCAGACGGTCAGCTGGCTCCACCAGGGCGAGGTGCTGCACCGCGACAGCCTCGGCAGCCTCCAGACCGTCCGGCCGTACGAACTGGGCCTGATGACCTCGGGCCGGGCCATCTCGCACTCCGAGGAGTCCCCGCGCCCGCACGCCCGCCACCTGCACGGCGCCCAGCTCTGGGTCGCCCTTCCGGAGGCCAGCCGGCACACCGCCCCCGCCTTCGAGCACCACCCCGACCTGCCCGTGCTCACCCGCCCGGGCCTGCGCGCCACCGTCCTCCTCGGCATCCTCGACACCGCTGCTTCGCCGGGCACCACCCACACCCCGCTGGTCGGCGCCGACCTCGCCCTCACCGACGGCGCCGAGCTCCGCCTCCCGCTCGTCCCCGACTTCGAGTACGCCGTCCTCGCCATGACCGGCCGCGTCGACGTCGACGGCGTCCCGGTCGAACCCGGCTCCATGCTCTACCTCGGCTGCGGCCGCCCCGACCTCCCCCTCCGCGCCCACGGCGACGCCGCCGTCCTGCTGCTCGGCGGCGAGCCCTTCGACGAGAAGATCGTCATGTGGTGGAACTTCATCGGCCGCACCACCGAGGACATCGCGCGGGCGCGGGAGGACTGGGAGTCCGGCACCCGCTTCGGCGAGGTGCACGGCTACGCCGGCGACCGGCTGGCCGCCCCGGCGCTGCCCGACATCCCGCTGAAGGCGCGGGGGCGGGTGCGCTGAGGGGATGTCCGGGCAGGTCAGGCGTGGGTGGGGTGGACGAGGCGGCCGTGGTGGATGAGTGAGACGGACTGCTTGAGGCGGCGCACCCGGATGCTGATCTCGTAGCCCCTGATGCCCTCGATGCGGGCGACGCGGCTGCTGAGGTAGCGGTAGAAGTCGGGGGTGTCCTTGCAGATGACGATGGCCATGATGTTGTGCCGGCCGCTGACGGCGAAGGCGCAGGCGCACTCCACGTGCCGGCTGATCTCCTCGCCGATGCGGTGCAGCTGCGACAGGTCGACCTGGAGCCACAGGGCGGCGTTGAGTTCGTAGCCGAGGCGTTCGGGCATCGCGTCGACGTCGTAGGTGAGGGAGCCGGTGGCTTCCAGCGCCTCCAGCCGCCGGGCGACGCGCGGCTTGGACCAGCCGGTGAGTTCGGCCAGGCGGGTGTGCGAGGCCCGGCCGTCCTCCGCCAGGGCTTCGAGGAGGGGGAGGTCCTCGTCGCCCGGGGCGAGCGGGGGCCTGCCGGGGACGGGGCGGTCCTCGGTCAGCCGTCGTACCTGGTCGTCGGTGAGGGAGCCTTCCGCGCCGGTCCAGCCGGCCGTGTCCGGGCTGCCGAAGGCGTGGACGACGAGGTCGACGCTCAGGTCGAGGACGGAGGCGGCCCTGGGGAGCTGCCGCAGGAGGATGTCGTCGCGGGCGGTGCCGGCGGGTGAGCGGATGATGCAGACGATCTCCCCGCCGGAGACGACGCCGACGTAGGCGACCTCGGGCCTGCGGGCGAGGGAGTCCGCGAGGGGGCCCACGGCGTCCGGGCGGCAGCGAAGCCGGGCGATCCACTCGGCCTGGCCGTGGGCGGCCGGGTTGCTCAGCCCGACGACCCGCAGGACGCCGCTGCGGCGCAGGGCGTTGTAGCGGCGCGCCACGGTCTGCTCGGACACCCCGACGACCTCGCCGAGGCGGCGGAAGGAGACGCGCGGGGCGCAGTGGAGTCCGTGGATGATTTTGCGGTCCAGATCGTCGGGCATGGAGGAATCCTGCCATGGCGAACCGGCCGGATGGAGGCTTGGCAACGCCGGGCCGGATCGCCTGGGAGGTCCGGCGGCCCCGGGGCGAAGCTGGTCGGCGGCTCCGCGGGTGATCGGTGGACGGCGCGGACAGCGGCGGCTCCGCCGGTGTGCCCGCTCCCGGAGCAGGGCGCGCGCCGGACGGCGGCGCTCATCCAGCACAGGGGTGCCCGCGCGGCACCCTCCGCAGCCGAAGGAACGTCCTCGTGAACTCCGCAACGGTGCAGGACCCCAGGGCCGGACGGGCCGTCACGCTCGTCCTGGCCTGCCTGGGCGTCTTCGTCGCCTACCTTCCCGTGACCACCGTGTCGGTGAGCCTGCCGGCGATCCAGCGGGCCCTGGGCGCCACGACGGCCCAACTGTCCTGGGTGCCGGACGCGTTCGTCCTGCCGATGGCCGCGCTCATCCTGACCACCGGCGTGTGGGGCGACGTCCACGGCCGCAAGCGGGTCTTCCAGGCCGGCATGGCCTTCTGCGCGCTCGGCGCGGCGATCGCGCTGACCGCGGACTCGGTGCAGGTGGTGTGGGCCGGGCAGGCGCTCTCCGGCCTGGGGGCGGCGGCGCTGCTGCCCACCACGCTCGCCCTGATCAGCCACGCGGTGCCGGACCACCGGGAGCGGGGCAGGTTCATCGGGCTGTGGGCGACGTCCCTGCTGGCCTCGCTCGCCGTCGGCCCGCTGATCGCCGGCGTGCTGCTCGACCACGTCGCCTGGCGCTGGATCTACCTGCTGCCCATCCCGGTGTCGTTGACCGTGCTGGTCGTCGCGGCGTTCCTGCTGCCCGACTCGCGCGCGCCGCACGGCCGCCGGCTCGACTGGCCCGGGCAGATCACCGCGGCCGTCGCGGTCACCGCCGTCGTGTACGGCGTCATCGAGGGCGGCGCCGACGGCTTCGGCGAGCCCGCCGTGGTGGCGGCCCTGGTGCTCGGCGCGCTCGGTGCGGTCGCGTTCGTCCTCGTCGAGCGCCGCAGCACCAGCCCGATGCTCGACCTGGCCCTGTTCCGCAGCCCGGCCTTCACCGCCACCGCCCTGGTCGCCATGATCAGCTTCCTCGGGCTGATCGGCTTCTTCTTCGTGCTGAGCCTGTACTTCGGCCTGGTCCAGCACCTGACCACGCTCGAAGCCGGGCTGCGGATGGTCCTGGTGTCCGGGACCTCCCTCCTGGTCGGCATACCCGTCGGACGGCTGATGCACCGGGTCTCCGCCCGCGTCCTGATCACCACCGGCCTGGTCCTGACGGCGACCGCGCTGCTCACGCTGACCAGCCTCGACGCCCACACCTCGTACGGCTCCCTCGCCTGGCGACTCGTCCTGCTCGGCCTCGGCCTCGGCGCCGTCTTCGCCCCCATGACGGCCTCCGCCGTCTCCTCCGTCCCCCACCACCTGGCCGGCATGGCGGCGGCCGGGAACAACGCCTTCCGCCAGGTCGGCGGCGCCCTCGGCCCCGCCGTCCTCGGCGCCCTCCTCACCACCCGAGCCCTCGACGCCCTGCCCGAACACCTCGCGGACGCCGGCCTCCCGGCCGAGACCGGCAGCCTCGTCCTCGGCACGGCCCGCGAGGCGGTGGAGCACGGCCCGCGGGGCGAATCGGTCGACGGCCCGGCCGTATCGTTGGGCCGGTGTGCCGAGGTGGCGGCGCGACGACGAGGCGCCGGAGCCCCGGGGTGCGGGGCCGGAGCGGACGAGGGGAAGAGGGACTCATGACCGAACGGGTACGCGTGGGCCTGGTCGGGGTCGGCGTCATCGCCGGGACCCACCTCGCCGTCCTCGCCGAACGGCCTGACGTGGAGCTGGAGTTCACGGTCGATCCGCGTTCCGTGACGCCCGTCGCGTTCCGGGGCTCGGCGCCGCACCACTACGGCCACCTCGCCACGGCGCTCGACGAGCACCAGCCGGACCTGCTGGTCCTCGCGACACCGACCGAGACGCACGCCGAGCTGACGGAGCTGGCCCTGCTCCGCTCCACGGCCCGGGTGCTGGTGGAGAAGCCGCTGGTGCACGATCGCGCCGCCCTCGGTGCGCTGCGCGCGCTGGACGGCAGGGCCGACGTGCGGGGCAGGGTGTTCACCGCCCACCACTTCGCGTTCTCGCCGGAGGTCGACTGGGCGGCGGAGCTGATCGCCGCGAACCCGGACTGGGGGCCGGTCACGGCCATCACCTCGGCCTTCTACGACCCCTACGTGCTGCGCAGCGAGGCGGCCTTCGCCTCGTACGTCTCCAGCTGGACGGACTCGGGGGTGAACCAGCTGAGCATGCTCACCCGCTTCGTCGAGCTCACCGAGCTCACCGGCCTCAGCCAGACGGACGGCGGCGCGAGCGCGTGGTGCACCGTGGGGTTCCGCTCCCGGGGCGAGGCGGGCACGGCCCGGCTGCGCAGCAGCTGGCTGACGGGATCCAGCAGCAAGGAGAGCAGCCTGGTGCTCGGCCGGTCCGGGGTGGAGATCTGGATCGACCACACGGCCATGACCGGATTCGCCGCCCGGGAGGGGGAGTTGCTGGCGACCTTCGGCACCGACGGCCGGACCGGGCGGAAGGTCGCCCACTACCGCCCGCTCTACGCCGGTCTCCTCGCCGGCCGGCCCGACCCGGTGCTCGGCTTCGACGCCGCCGCGACGATCACCGCGATCCACCACTCGGTGCCCGGAGCGCGGTAGCCGTTCGGCCGGCGGGGGCGCCGGGGGAGGGAACGCGAAAGGGCGCCGGATCGACGGGGGAGCGATCCGGCGCCCGGCTCGGGGGCGGGGGCGCGGCATCGCCGCGGCACCCGGTGCGGGCCGCCAGGGGCCGCACCGGAGGCGGCGGGCCCGGATCTGTCGGTCCGTCAGGAGGATGCTACCGACGGTGGCTTGAGCTGTCCATGGTCAGTTTGAGGGGTGGGGTGTACCCGGCCCCGGGGCGGGTCGGTCGCCGGGCGGTTCAGTCGCGGGCGGGCAGGGCTGCGCGTCTCCCCGTCCGCCACCGGCCGTCCCTCGTCCGCGGCCGCCGCACGACCACGCGGCCGTGGCTCTTGCTGCCGACCAGCTCCACGCGGAGCACGACCGGCGTGCCGGAGTCCGCGGCCTGGTTCCTGACCTTGCTGAACTCCAGCCGCAGGTCGTCGGCGTCGACCACGATGCCCGGCCTGGTGATCAGCGTCAGGGTCTTGCCCTGCATGTCCAGGTCGATCCGCAGGGTGCTCTCGGTGATCACGGCCTCCGTGAAGTCGAGCGTCACCGCGGACCACTCCGTGACGATCTCCAGGCGGCGTGGCACCACCCAGCGCCCGGTCCGCTTGACCCGGCTCCACTTCTGGTCGATCCGGACGACGTCCCTGACCTCCGCCACGACACCCTCGGCGGAGACCGTCATCGGCGGCAGGTCGGTGGTGAGTCCGGACAGCTCGCCGAGCGTCCGCGCCGACAGGGCCGCCTCCAGGCGTTCGTCCAGTTCCTCGGCGGTCAGCCGGCCGTCCCCCGCCGCGACGCGCAGCTGCTCGGCCACCCGGTCCCGGTCGGCGTGGGAGGCCCGCAGTCCGGGCTGCCTGCCGGGGTCGGAGTGCTTTCCGGCGGACACGATCTCTCCCTGCATGCTTTCCGTCCCGGGCTCGGCGAAGGGGCGTCGCACGACGGGGCCGGCGGCGCGGACGGGAACTCACGATATATCGCGATACCCGTTCCCGCCAGCTGCGGCCGGAGTCGGAACGGCGTGCCGCCGGAGTGGGGGTCGGGGCACGGTTGGGGCGCGGTCGGAGGTCAACCGGCGTCCGGTGCACGGCCGTTCGGCCCGCCCGAGGGGGCCGCCGTACCGGAGCGGCGGGGGCTACCGGCCCTCGGCGGAGCCTGCCTCGGCGGAGTCGGCCTCCGACGCGGCGGCCGCGGCGGCCGGGGCGGCCTCCATCGCGGTCATCCGCGGGAGCAGGAACAGCACCGCGACCAGCAGGACCAGCAGCAGGCCGCCGCCGACGAAGAGCGGGGTGCGGATGCTGACGGTGGAGGCGATCCAGCCGCTGAGGGCGGCGCCGGCCATGATGCCGAGGCGGGTCAGCAGCATGTAGCAGCTGTTGACCCGGCCGAGCAGTTCCTTCGGCACGGCCTGCTGGCGCAGCGAGATCGCCTGGATGTTCCAGGTGACGATGCCGAAGCCGATCACGCCGTACAGCGCGGCCACCTCGGCCACCGAGGTGCTCAGGCCCATCAGGATCAGCGAGACGCCCATCAGCAGGAAGGCGACGGCGATCCGGGTGCCCCGGCCGAGCAGGCGGCTGAGCCGGCCCGCCAGGGTGCTGGCGGCGGTGCCGCCGATCGCGCCGGCCGCGAGGACGATGCCGTAGGAGGCGGCGGGGGCGTGGATGACCTTGGTGACCATCAGGACCATCATCGTGGTGCCCATGAAGCAGGTCAGCGCGCCGAGGGTGGAGAGCACGGCGAGCATCCGCACCTCGCGGTGGCGGGCCAGCCAGTTGACGCCCTCGCGGATCTCGGTGAGCACCGAGCGGTCCGTTCGGGTGCGCGGGGTGGTGGAGCGGCCGGTGGCGGCGACCAGGACGGCGGCGAGCGCGAAGGAGAGGCCGTCCACCGCGAAGGGAGAGGCGACGGCGACGGCGAACAGCGCCGAGCCGAGCAGCGGGCCGATCAGGTTCCCGCCGACCAGCATGTTGGCCTGCAACCGGCCGTTGGCGGCGTCGAGCTGGTCGGGGCGGACCAGTTCGGGGACGGCCGAGGTGGCGGCGTTGGAGAAGACCGTCTCGCCGCAGCCGAGCACGAAGGCCAGCGCGGCGAGCGCGACCAGTGGCGGGTCGGCGAGGAAGACCCAGCCGGCGAAGGCGAGGACGACGACCGCGCGCAGGGCGTCGATCGTCCACATCAGCCGCCGCCGGTCGGCCCGGTCGGCCAGCACCCCGCCGTACAGCGACATCACCAGGAAGGGCAGGGACGCCGCGACGGAGACCACGGAGACCGCGCTGGGGGAGTCGGAGACGGCGACGGCCAGCAGCGGCAGGGCCGAGTCGCGCATGCCGTCGCCGACCGAGGAGATCGCTGACGCGGACCACAACAGGTGGAACTTCCGACCCAGTTGAGGGCGGCTTTTGGACGGTTTTGCGGCCAGGTCAGCTGAGGTCACCGACGCAGTATGTCATGTCCGCGGAGTACTGTTCGGGCGGATTCCGAACTGTCGGTGGTGTCCCGAACTGCCCGTGTCGGCACGGGTGTCGGGCTCGTCCGGTGCCGTCCGGAGTGTCGGGTGGGGTTTCGCTCGGTTCGGGCGGGTTTCCGGACGGACGGGCCGGCGGCGGCGGATGCCGGCGGCCGTGCGCCGGGCCGGTCAGCCGAGCCCCGAGAAGCCCTTGGCGAGGGTGGTCAGCCCGCCCGCGAGCGCCAGGCCCAGCACCACCTGCCGGGCGCGGGCCTCGGGTACTCGCGCGGCGAGCAGCCGGCCGGCCGCCGCGCCGCCCGCGAGTGCGGCGGCCACCAGCCACCAGGCCGTCCCGGACAGCGCGGGGAGGTCCTTGGCGGCCAGCGAGAAGGCGTTCACCAGTACGCCGTAGAACTGGGCGTTGGGCAGGAACTCCCGGGCCGTCCAGCCGGTGTTGACGGCGTACAGGGAGACGGCCGGGCCGCCCACCCCGGCGGCCGCGTTCATGAACCCGCTGGTGGCGCCCGCGATCAGGGCCTCTCTTATGGATCATGCCGGGCGCGCGACGCCGGAGCACGCACCTCGCTGCGTTGTCGTCGGTTGCCTATGCTCCGCATGGACGCCCTCCTCCGCCTTGCGATGCACGCACTCCAACGCCGCGCGCTGATCCGACCTGATCCATAAGAGAGGCCCTTGGGCCCCGCCCACCCCGCGCAGTGCGGCCGCCCGCACCCCGCGCAGCACCAGCGCCGAGGCCAGGGTGACCAGGACGCCGATGCCGGTGAGCAGGGCGGGGGCCGGCACCCGTGCCGCGACCCAGGCTCCGGCCGGCACCGTGCAGGCCGCGGCGAGGACCAGCGGCAGCATCGCCGTCAGCCGGACCTGCCGCCAACTGCCCAGCAGCCCGGCGGCGCTGATGGCGCCGGCGGCGAGGTTCGACAGCGTGACGCCGTCGCCGGGGCCGAGCAGCAGGACCAGGACGGGCGCGGCGACCCGGGCGAAGCCGATGCCGGCGAGTCGCTGGACGGAGGCGCCGAGCAGGACGGCGCAGCCCAGGACGAGGTCGGTGGTCCAGGCCTCGGACATCGGATGCGGCCCCTCCCCGTGGCGGATGACCGGATCGTCCGACGGTCGCACCGATCATGCCGCACGGCCGGGTTGCCGGATGGGCGGATGGGCGGATGGGCGGTCCAACCGGCCCGGCCGGGCACCGGCGGTGCCCGTCAGTGCCCGTCAGTGCTTCGGCAGGGCGTCCGCGGACTCCGGCAGCGGGTAGGCGCCGGCGTCGACCGGACCGGGGAGGTCGGTGGCCGGCCGGCCCGGCGCGCTCGGATCAGGCAGCGACGGCTGGGCGGGCGGGGCCGGGACCTGGCTGAACGGGACGCCGGGTGGCGACTGGACGGGGCTGGTGCGGCCGAACGGCGGGGCGGTCCGGCCCTGGACGGCGCAGCCCGCCAGCGTCTCCAGGCCGTCCGGGCTCTGGACGGCCGGCTGGTTGCCGGTGAAGCAGTTGCCCGGGTCGACGGAGGCCAGCACCAGGTCGGTGCCGTTGCCGGTGACCCGGTTGCCCTCGATCCGGTTGCCGCTCGCCGGGTGGCCGGGCGGGTCGGTGACGGCGACGCCGGCCGCGCGGTTGCCCTGGACCAGGTTGCGCTGCACCTGGTTGGCGGTGCCGCCGCCGATCCCGATGCCGATGCCCCAGGCGCCGTCGGCCTGCTGGGGGGTGTCGGCGGCGTTGTTGTCGGTGACGACGTTGCCCGCGATCACCGCGCCGTGCTGCGGGGCGAGGGCTTCGAGGTCGTTGGAGTTGACGGTGACGCCGACCCGGTTGCCGGTGATCCGGTTGCCGACCACGGTGAGGTTGTCGGAGGCGTTGGTGATCTCGACGCCGACGGCGTTGCGCTCGACGGTGTTGTTCCGCACCAGGGTGTCGCAGGGCTTGCACTGGCCGACGTAGATGCCGGAGTCGGCGCCCCCGGAGGCGTACGAGTCCTCGATGACGCCGCCGCGGGCGTCGAAGGCGTAGATGCCGTACAGGCCGTTGTTGTACGCGGTGACGTTGCCCGCGCGGAAGCCCTGGAGGGGCGGGAAGCGGACGGTGTCCAGCGGGTCGTAGGCGGAGCCGCCCGCGCCGTGCTGCTGGAGCTTCTCGTCGGTGACGCCGGTGAACAGCACGCCGTTGGCGAGGTAGCCGTGGACGGTGAGGTTCTCCACCACCGAGCCGGGGCCGGAGGCCGTGATGCCGTTGACCAGCTTCAGGCCGCCGTCCAGGACGACGGTGTTGCGGTCGGTGCCGCGCAGCACGACCCGGGGCTTGGTGAGGCGCACGCTCTCCCGGTACGTGCCTGGGTCGACCAGGACGGTGTCGCCCTCGTGGGCGACGTCCACGGCCTGCTGGATGGTCGGGAAGTTCTGCGGGACCCGGACGACCGTGCCGCCCGGGTGCCTGGCGTCGGAGGAGGACGAGCCGCCGGAGGAACAGCCGGAGAGGGCGAGGACGGCGGCGGCGAGCAGGACGGGCAGGACGGGCGGGCGCTTGACGGCCGGGGTCCCGCGTGACGGCGTCGTGGCGGAACGAAAGTGACGTGTGGTCAAAAGTTGCATACGGCGTGTTCTATCGTCTCCAATGTGCTCCATGCATGCCGAAGCCGCAAAGGAGCCGAACCAGCCACCGACCGCGGGGGGCGGGGTGGGGCGCCGAGGACTGCTCGCGGGCGGGGCGGTGGCGGCCGCCGGGCTGGGCGCCGGGGCCG
>NZ_MSJQ01000438.1 GCF_014596515.1 Streptomyces sp. CBMA156 | reverse complement strand
CTCGACGGCGGGGTGGGCGCCCTCGGCGGGCACCAGGCAGGCGGTGAGCGCGGCGTCGGGCTCGCCGGCCCGGCGGACCACGACCGCGGCCTCCGCGACCTCGGGCAGCCTGAGCAGCGCGTGTTCGACCTCGCCCGGCTCGATCCGGAAGCCGCGCACCTTGACCTGGTCGTCGGTGCGTCCGTGGAACTCCAGGGCGCCGTCCGCCCGTTGGCCGACCCGGTCGCCGGTGCGGTAGGCCCGACCGATGCCCGGCAGCTCGCGGAAGCGCTCGGCGGTCAGCTCGGGCCGGTCCAGGTAGCCGAGGGCCAGCCGGTCGCCGGCGATCCACAGCTCGCCGACGGTGCCGGGCGCGGCCGGCGCGAGCCGCTCGTCCAGGACGTACGTGCGGGCGCCGCCGAAGGTCCGGCCGATCGGGACGGAGTCGGCGCAGTCGGCCGGGGTGACCCGGTGCAGGGTGGTGAAGGTGGTGGCCTCGGTGGGCCCGTAGACGTTGATCAGTTCGAGCCAGGGGAAGGCCCGCAGTACGGCGCCCGCGTGTTCGGGCGAGACCGCCTCGCCGCCGAAGGCCAGGGTGCGCAGCACGCCGAAGATCCGGGACCGCCGGGCGGCCAGGTGGTGGAAGAGCGCGGTGGTGAGGAAGAGGGTGGTGACGCCGAAGCGCTCCACGTCGCGGACCAGGTCCTCGGCGCTGGGCCGCTCGCTCGGGGAGACGGCCACGGCGGCGCCGCGGGCGAGCGGGGCCCACAGCTCGAAGGTGGCGGCGTCGAAGGAGACGGTGGAGTGGAAGAGCACCCGGTCGCGCGGGCCGAGAGTGAACGCGTCCTCGGCGGTGACCAGGTCCGTGACGGCGCTGTGCGGGACGAGGACGCCCTTGGGGCGGCCGGTGGATCCCGAGGTGTAGTAGAGCAGGGCGGGCGCGGCCGGCTCGGCGGCGTCGGGGGCCGGCTCGCCGTCGGTCTCGGTGCCGCGTTCGGTCAGCACCAGGGTGCGCTCCTCGGGGAGCCCGGCCTCGGCGAGCAGGCCCTTGTCGCCGAGGACGAGCCGGACGTCCGCGTCGGCGGTCATCTCGGCGATCCGCGGGCGCGGGTAGGCCGGGTCGATCGGGACGAGCAGTCCGCCGGCTCGCCAGACGGCGAGCTGGGCGACGACGAGCCGGGTGGAGCGGGCGCAGAGCAGGCCGACGGCGCTGCCGGGGCCGATTCCCCTGGCGGTCAGGACGGCGGCCAACCGGCCCGCCGCGTCCACGAGTTCGCGGTAGGTCAGGGCGGTGGAGCCGTCGGTCACGGCGAGCGCGTCGGGCCGGAGTCCGGCCTGCCGGGCGATCAGGGCGGGGAGGGCGGTCCTGGCGTGCGGGGCCGTGGCGGTGTGCGCGGGCCGGGTCGCGGTGGTCATGGTGGTTCCCTTCCGGGCGCCCCGGCCGGGTGGGCCGGGGCGCTCTGCTGAGGAGGTCGGGGCGGTGTCAGGCGGTCAGGGCCGCGAGCCGCTCCTCGATCAGCCGGGCGACGGCCCGCAGGTCCGGCTGGCGCAGCACCAGCGGGGCGCGCAGCCGTACGCCGTACTCGTTCTCCAGGGCCTCCAGCAGTCTCGCGGCGGCCAGCGAATTTCCGCCCGCGGCGAGGAAGTTGTCCTGCGGCCGGAGGTCGGCGTGGCCGATCAGCTCGCGGCAGAGCTTGAGCACGGTGCGCTCGACCGGGGTGCTTCCCTCGTCCACCGGGTCCTCGTCCGCTCCGCCCGCCGCGGTCGCCTCGGCGAGCAGCGCCTGACGGTCCACCTTGCCGTTGGCGTCCAGCGGGAAGCGCTCCACCAGCCGGACGGCGGAGGGCACGGCCTGTTCGGGCAGCCAGGGCCGGGCGGCGTCGAGCAGTGCCGCGGGGTCGGCGCCGTCCTCGGCCCTGACGAAGGCGAGCAGCCGGGCCCCGCCGGCCGGTGCCTGCCCGGCGGCGACCACCGCCCGGTGCACCCGCGGGTCACGCTCGAAGGCGGCCTCGACCTCGGCGGGTTCGATCCGCACGCCGCTGACCTTGACCTGGTCGTCCAGCCGGCCGTGGAACTCCAGCACGCCGTCCGGCCGCATGGCCACCCGGTCGCCGGTGCGGTAGACCCGGTCGGTGCCGACCAGGCCGGCGGGCGCGTCGACGAAGCGGCGGGCGGTCAGCTCCGGGTCGAGGTACCCGGCGGCCAGGCCGCGGCCGCCGATCCGCAGCTCGCCGGCCGTGCCGCGCGGCACCGGGCTGCCGTCCTCGTCGGTGACCAGGAGGACGGCGCCGTCGATCGGCAGGCCGATCGGCGGGGCGCCGGCGCCGTGGTCGCCGCCGGGGGCCATGCTGTGCACGGTGGTGGTGACGGTGGCCTCGGCGGGGCCGTAGGCGTTGTGGACGGTCGCGGTGACGTCGGGCCCGGGGGTGCGGCGCAGCCGGTCGCCGCCGATCGTCAGGTGGCGCAGCGCCAGGCCGGCGGGCCAGGGCCGGCCGAGGACGGGTTCGGCCATCGGGGTGGGCAGGACGGCCACGGTGATGCCGGCCTCGCGCAACCAGTCGGTGAGCGCACCGGTGTCCCAGCGGACGGCCTCGGGGGCGACGACCAGGGCCGCGCCGGAGGTGAGGCCGCCCCACAGCTCCATCACGTGCGGGTCGAAGGCGACGCCGATCAGCAGGCTGTGCCGCTCGCCGGGGCCGAGGCCGGTCAGCTCGCGGTACCACTGGAGCAGGGCGCCGAGCGCGGGCTCGGTGACGGCGACGGCCTTCGGGGTGCCGGTGGAGCCGGAGGTGAGCACCGCGTACTGGGTGCCCGGCGGGACGGGCACCTGCTCGCCGGAGCCCAGGGCGGCCACCACGCCGCCGGTGGGCAGGTCCAGCTCCAGCCGTTCGCCGCCGGGCGGCAGCAGTCCGGGCTCGCCGACCAGGCAGGCGGGGCGCAGCTGTTCGGCGACGGCCCGCAGCCGGTGCTCGCCGGGGCGCGGGCCGAGCGGCAGGTGGACGGCGCCCAGCTTGGCGGCGGCCAGGGTGACGGCGGCCAGCGAGACCGAGTGGCCGAGGCAGACGCCGAGCAGGTCGCCGGGGCCGACCTTGCCGCGCAGGGCCTCGGCCACGGTGTCAGCGAGGCGGTCGAGTTCGGCGTAGCCGTAGACGCGGTCGCCGTCGATCAGGGCGGGGGCGTCCGGGGTGCGGTGCGCCCAGCTGGTGAACAGGTCGAGCACCGCGCCGTCCTGGTGCGGACGGCCGTAGCCGATGCTCGGGGTCTCCGTGCCGGGGGTCTTCTCGTCAGTGTGTTCCATCATCATCTCCAGAAAGGTGACGTATCGTCAGTTCAGGCCCATGGAACGGGCGATGATCACCTTCTGGACCTCCGAGGTCCCCTCGATGATCGTGGTCATCCGGACGTAGCGGTACAGGAACTCCAGCGGGTGCCCGCGCACCCAGCCGGTGGCCCCGTGCACCTGGAGCGAGCGGTCCACGGCACGTACGGCGGTCTCCGAGGCGGTGAGCTTGGCGAGCGCCGCGTTCTCGGGCGACTCGGTGCCCTCGTCGACCAGCCGGGCGCAGGCGAGGGTGAGCAGCTTGGAGGCCTCGACCTCGGCCCGGGTGGCGACCAGGTGCTCCTGGACGTGCTGGTACTCGCCGATCACCCGGCCGAAGGCGCGCCGGTCCTTGGCATACTCGACGCCGATCCGCAGCGCGTACTCGGCGATGCCGTTGCACATCGCGGCGACCACCAGGCGTCCGCGCGAGAGGCTGTCGATGGCGAGAGCGGTGGCCGCGCCGACGCCCTCCTCGCCGCCGATCACGGCCTCGGGACCGACGGTGACCCCGTCCAGCAGCAGCTCGAACAGCGGCTCGCCGGACATGCCCTCGTAGCGCTGGCCGATCCGCAGCCCCGGCTGGTCCATCGGCAGCACGAAGGCGGTGGCCCCCGCGACGGGGCCGGCCCCGTCACCGAGGTCGGTGGCGGTGACGACCAGGGCGATCCCGGCGTGCTCGGCGTTGCTGACGAAGGTCTTGCGGCCGTTCAGCACCCAGCCGTCGCCGCTGCGCACGGCCGTGGTGGTGAGCCGGAACGCGTCGGAGCCCGCGTGCGGTTCGGTGAGGGCGAGGCAGCGGGTCTGCTCGCCGCGCACCAGCGGGACCAGGTGGCGCTCGACCTGCTCGGGGGTGCCGTTGCGCAGCAGCGGACTGGGCCCGTCGGAGCCGGCCAGGGCGTACGGGGCGAGCACGCAGCCGCTGCGCCCGGCGGCGTGGTGCAGCAGGACGACGGCGGTGAACGGCATGCCGGCGCCGCCGAGGTCCTCGGGGTAGTCGCCGGCGTAGAAGCCGAGCGCGGCGGAGCGCTTGCGGACGTAGGCCCGCAGGTCTCCCGGGACCAGGTCGGCGGTCTCGGGCAACTCGGCGGCCAGCGGGACGAGTTCGCGGCGCACGAAGCTCTCGAAGGCCTCGACGAGCTCGCGGTGGCCGTCCTCCAGGACGGCGGAGGGGGCGGTCACTTGGTCTCTCCTGCGGTGAGGGCGCGGGCCTGGTCGGCCAGCACGGCGTGGCGGAACAGGGTGCGCAGCGGCGGGCGGCCGCCGAGGTGCGGCTCCAGGTACGCGGCGAGCTGGGCGGCGAGCAGCGAGTGGCCGCCGACCTCGAAGAAGTGCGAGTCCGCGGTGAAGCGGTCGTGGCCGAGCACCTCGCGCCAGGCGGCGGCGATCAGCTGCTGGCCGGGATCGGTGAACGCGCTCGGCGCGCTGTCCTGTGCCGCCGGCTCCGGGGCCTCGGCCGCCAGGCGGGCGAGGGCGTTGCGGTCGGGCTTGCCGCCGGGCAGGGTCGGCATCGCGGCGACGGCCGTCCAGCTCGCCGGGACGAGTCCGCCGGGCAGCCGGCGGGCGAGCGCCTCGTGCAGGGCGGCCTGGTCGGGGCGCTCGGCGCCCTCCAGGAAGCCGACCAGCCGGGGGCCGGTCTGCGGGTCGGTGTGCAGCAGCACGGCGCAGGAGCGGCCGCCGAGTTCGGCGGAGGCGGCGGCCTCGATCTCCTCCAGTTCGATCCGGTGGCCGCGCAGCTTGACCTGGTTGTCGGCCCGGCCGAGGAAGCGCAGCCGCCCGTCCGGGTCGCGGTAGCCGCGGTCGCCGGTGCGGTAGACGAGGGCGCCGTCCAGTGCGGGGACGGTCACGAAGCGGGCCGCGGTAGGCTCCGGAAGCGCGAGGTAGCCCTCGGCCAGCAGGGGGCCGCTGATGGCGAGTTCGCCGACGCAGCCGGGCGCGAGCGGTTGCAGCGTGTCGTCCAGGACGTGGATGCGCACGCCGTCCAGTTCGGCGCCGAGCGGGATCTCGCCGTCCTCGGCGAGATCGGCGGCGGTGACCTCGTACACGGTGGAGGTGACGGTCGCCTCGGTGACCCCGTAGGCGTTCAGCACGGTGGTGGCCCCGGTCAGTCCGGTCAGGGCCCGGGCGGGCAGCCGCTCGCCGCCGAGCACCAGCAGCCGGGGCGCCCAGCGGCCGTCCGCCAGCGCCTCCCGCAGGTCCTCGCGGACCGCGAGCAGGTAGCTGGTCGGCAGGTTGGCGACGGTGACGCCGCGGGCGGCCAGCACCGCGACCAGCTCGGGGCCGGTGGGCACCTCGCGCTGCGGCACCACCAGGGCGGCGCCGACGGCGAGGGCGGGCAGCACCTCCTCCAGGGCCACGTCGAAGGACGGGCGGGCGAACAGCAGCACCCGGTCGGCGGAGGTGAGTCCGTAGCGGCCGGCGATCGCCGCGACGTACCCGGCGAGGGCCGCGCGGCCGACCAGCACGGGCTTGGGCACGCCGGTGGATCCGGAGGTGTGGATCACGTAGGCGGCGCCGTCCAGCACGGCGGCGGGCTCGGCCTTCGGAAAGGCGGGGCCGTCCAGCAGCGCCGGGGTGACGCCCTCGGCGGGCAGCGCGAGTGCGCTCTGCCGGGTGGCCAGGACGAGCGCGGGGCTCAGCCGTTCCAGCAGCAGCCCGAGCCGGGCGGCCGGGTCCTCGGTGGACAGGGGCGCGTACACGGCGCCGTGCCGCAGGCAGGCGAGCAGGGCGACCACGCTGTCCGTGCCGCGCGGCAGCACGGTGGCCACCGGCTGGCCGGGCGCGACCCCGGCGGCGCGCAGCCGCTCGACCAGCTCGGTGACCCGGCGGTCGAGTTCGCCGTAGCCGATCCGCTCGGTGCCGGCCAGCAGGGCGAGCGAGGTGGGATCGTGGGCGGCGGCCGGGTCGAGCACGGCGGGGGCGGCGGCGGCCAGGACGGCTTCCGAACTCTCCGGCCCCTCCGGCCCCTCCGGCCGCTCCGGCGCGGGGGCGAGTTCCGCAATCGGCGCCTCCGGGCGGTCCAGGTAGCAGCGCAGCAGCTCCAGCAGCCGCTCGGACAGCAGCACCGCCTCGGACTCGCGGAACAGGTCCGCGTCGTAGTCCCAGACCAGGGTCATCCCGGCGGCGCCGTGCTTCTCGCCGACCACCCGGCGGTCGTCGGGCAGCAGCACCAGGTCGAGGTCGAAGCGGGTGGTGCCGGTGTTGAAGCCCTCGTACAGCGAGACCTCCAGGCCGGGCGCCTGGACGTCGGGCAGCGCCGCGTCGTGCGCGCTGAACATCACGTTGAACAGCGGGTTGTCGGCGCCGGTGGTGTGCAGCCCGAGCCTGCGGGTCAGCTCCTGGACCGGCAGGTCCTGGTACGGCAGCGCGCGCAGCAGGACGTCGGTCACCTCGTCCACGGCCTCGGTGCCGGCGGCAGCGGGGTCGAGCCGCAGGCGCAGCGGGACGGTGTTCACGAACATGCCGACGGTGCTCTCGAAGCCCTCGGGGCGGTTGCCGACGGCGGTGCCGACCACCACCTCGCGGTGGCCGCTGTGCCGGCGCAGGAGTTCGGCGAAGAGCGCGAGCAGGGTGCTGAACGGGGTGTGGCCGTCCGCCTTGCTGCGCTCGCGCAGCCGCTCGGCGAGGTCGGCGCCGACCAACTGGCGCAGCTGGCCGCCCCGGTGGCGGCGCTCGACGCCCGGCTGCGCCATTCCGGGCAGGGTGACCTCGCGCGGGGCGTCGGTCAGCTCCCTGGTCCAGAAGTCGAGTCCGCGGTCCCGGGGGAGGTCGGCGGCGGCGCGGGCGTGCTCCTCGTACGAGGGCGCGGTGGGCAGCTCGTACGGCTCACCGAGGACGGTGGCGCGGTAGACGGTGAACAGGTCGCGCAGCAGGATCGCGAAGGAGTGGCCGTCGTGGACGAGGTGGTGCTCGACGTGGATCAGCCGGTGGTGGTCCCCGGCGAGCCGGACCAGGTGCCAGCGCAGCACCGGGGCCCGCTCGGTGTCCAGCGGCTCCTCGGCCTCGGCGGCGAGCAGCCGGCGGAAGGCGGCCTCCGGGTCCTGCTCGGCGGTGAAGTCGCTGTGGCGCAGCTCGGGTTCGCAGTCCTCGGCGACCCGCTGGCCGGGCAGTCCCTCCGGCCTGGGCACCAACTCCAGCCGCAGACCGGGGTGGTGGGCCAGCACGGCGGCCAGGCCGGCGTGCAGCGCGTCCCGGTCGAGGGTGCCCCACAGGTCGAGGACGGCGGTGAAGTTGTAGGCGCGGCTGCCCGGCAGCATCTGTTCGTGCAGCCAGACGATCTCCTGCGAAGGAGAGAGTGCGAACATGGTCAACTCCCTTGTGTGGTGGGCTTGTCGGCACTGCGAAGGTCGGTCGCGGGCGTGGGGTGGTCCCGTGCCGGCCGGTGGACCGGGCCGCACCGGGGTGAGGTGCGGCCCGGGACCCTGGGGTCCGTCCGGGCGGCGCGTCGGGCGTGCGCGGACGGACGGGATGGATCCGTCGTGGGCGGATCCGGGGTGGGAGGTCGGGGCCCGCGGAACGGGCGTACGGATTCGGGCGCGCGGGATCCGGGCGTACGGGTTCGGGCGTGCGGGATGTGGCGAACAGGTGCGGGCGAGTGGTCGAGGACGGTGGTCAGGGGAGGCGGGCCGGTGGTCGGCGTCTGTGGCCGACGCGCGGCGTTCAGACCTGCGGGGCCACGGCCGGCCGGGCGTGCAGGTGGTGCCGCAGCACGGCGAGCAGTTCGCCGAAGACGGCCTGGACGTCGGCCTCGGGGAAACGGTCGCGGTCCCAGCCCAGCCGGATCAGCAGGTCGTCGCCGTGCGAGGCGGAGACGGCCAGCGGCGCGGCCAGCGGCCGTCCGTCCAGGTGGGTCTCCCGGCCGGGGGTGCCGCCGAGCACCAGCGGCGGGCGGCGGTGCAGGTCCTCCAGGGTGAGCAGGGCGTCCAGGGCGCCCGACCAGGGGGCCCCTGCGGTGCGGGCGGCCCTGACCACCTCGTCGAACGGGGTGCCGGCGTGGTCGAGGTCGTCCCACCAGGCGTCCGCGAGGGTGTCCAGGTCCGCGGCCGGGCCCGAAGTGGCGGGGTGGACCAGGGTGTTGAGGAAGCAGCCGAGCGCGGCGGGCGCCCCCACCGGCCGGCCGCCCCACGGGTAGCCGAGCGCGAGCGGTCCTCCCCCGGCCTCCGACGCCCGGTGCAGCCGGTGCGCGGCGGCCCCGACCGCGTCCAGCAGGGCGGGGAAGACGGCGCTGCGGGCGGCGCCCTCGGCGGCGGGCAGCCGTTCGGTGAGCATGCCGGTGGACGT
>NZ_MSJQ01000437.1 GCF_014596515.1 Streptomyces sp. CBMA156 | reverse complement strand
CGCCGTGGCACCCGGGGCCGGCCGGACGGCCACGCGCATCGCGGTGATCGCCGCACTGGCCGCCACCGTGCGCCCGACGGTGGCCCTGATCGAGGACGAGGCCGCGCGGTCCGGCCGGCCGGTCGCGCTGACAGCGGTCGTGGCCGACGGCGCCTGGAAGCGCTTCGAGGACGGTGACCGGGCGGGCTACCTGGCCGCGATCGCCACCGCCGTCGAGGCCGTCGACGACGCGGACGTCATCGTCCTGGCCCAGGCCTCCATGGCCGCCGCCGCGAGCCGGGCCACGGCCGCCGTCCCCGTCCTGTCCAGCCCGGCCCCGGGCCTGCGCGCCGCCGTCGCTGCCGCCGGCTGAGGCGGTTCCCCCGTACGAGGGCGGCGACCCCTCGTCCGGGAGCATGTGACGTCCGGTCAGAGGGGGAGGGGGCACCCCGGGGCACCGGCCCGCGCCGGGCACGAACCTCCGGCGCGGGACGCCGGCCTCCCCGCATCGACGGGCCGGCCGTCGCGTTGATCGTCCGTCTACCGGCGCCGCATAGCGTCCTTCCCCGTACACGGCCCGACCCCCGGGCCGTCGCCGAAGGGAGAACTCCCGTGCTGCGCAAGACCCGTGCCCTGCTGGCCGGTTCGGTCGCCGTCCTGGCGCTCAGCCTCACCTCGACCTCCTTCACCGCCACCGCCGCCGGAGACCAGAGCGGCATCGACGCCTGCGCCCGCGAGGCCAAGTGGGCGGGCTTCGCGAAGGACAAGTCCGGCGAGGGCCGCAACGACGACGCGATCCACGCCGTGGCGATAGCCATGGCCGAGTCGGGCTGCAACCGCCTGGCCGTCCACACCAACCTGCCCACCGACCCCGACCCGGGCACCAAGGACCTCGGCGCCTGGCAGATCAACGAGCACTGGTACCCCGAGGTCCACGGCCACGACGCCGGGGTCGTCACCGCCGAGAACTGGCAGGACATGGGCTGGTCGGCCCGCAAGGCCTACGCGATCGACAACGACGGCACCGGCCGCGGCTGGGCCTCCTGGGCGGCCTGGCACCTGGGCACCTACCAGCAGTACCTCGGCCAGGCGCGCGACGCGGTCAACCGCGTCTGGTGACGCCCCGCCACGGGTGACCGGCCCGAACGACCCGCACCCACCCGCCGCCCCCGGTGCCCCCACCCGGCACCGGGGGCGGCACCCGTCGCGACGGACCCCGCGGGTGCGCCCGGCTCACACGCACCGGCTCACACGCAGGGGCGCAGCCAGCGGCGCAGGGCCAGACGGAGGCGGCCGGTGGCCGGGCGGCCGGCCAGGACGGCCTCGAAGCGGCGGTGGTCGCGGGCCGCCCGCAGCACCGCGACGTCGTGGGTGCCGGGCAGGGGCGGGGCGGGCTCGTCGCGCTGGGCGGCGCGGTAGCTGTCGAAGAGGTGCTGGTGCAGTGCGTTCACGTGATCACCCTGCCCCCGGGCCGTCCCGCACGTCCCGTCGATTGACGGCCCTGGTCAAACGATGCGGCAGCGCCCCCGCGCGGTCCGGCACCATAGGGGGGTGAGCGTGACCATCGACATCACCGGACTGCCGCACGAGCGGATCGCCTTCAGCCCCTCGCCGCTGGCCGAACTCGGCAACGCGCTGCACGCGCTGGCCGAGCCCGCTCACCACGCCCGGCTGCACGCGTGGACGACGGCGACCTCCGCCGCGCTCGAACCGGAGCTGGCCGACCGGCTGATCGAGGCCGACTTCATGTGGCGCTCGACACGCTCCGACCTCCTGATGCCCGCCCAGCCCAGGGAGACCCTCGCCGAGGAACTGGACGACCTCGACCGCCTGGACGACGAGAAGTTCGTCGGCGCGGCCCTGGAGATCTCCTGCAGCACCAGCCACTACCCCAAGGGCCTGCCCTCACCGCTGGTCGACGCGCGGTCCAGGCGCCGCGCGCTCGACCTGGCCGCCGCCCGCGGCCCGCGCCAGGCGGCGTTCGTCGAACGGACGCTCGCCGACCCCACCACCACGCGCGGGTGGATACGACGCCTCCTGGAGGACTGCGACCAGGCGTTCTTCGCCGACACCTGGCGCCGGGTCCGGGTCCAGCTCGCCGCCGACGCCAGGAACAAGACCGAACTGCTGCGCCGCAAGGGCCTGGCCCAGGCACTCACGGCGGCATCACCGGCACTGAGCCTGGAGGAGGACGCGCACGGCAGCCGCATCGTCGTCGACAAGCTGGTGCACGGCCGCACCGAGACCCGCAGCGAAGCCCTCACCCTGCTGCCCAGCGTCTTCGGCTGGCCGCACCTCTTCGCCATCTACGCGTCGGGCTGGCAGCCCGTCATCCAGTACCCGGTCGCCACCCACGAGGTCGGCGGCACCGAGCCCGTCGAGACGGTCACGCTGCGCCTGGAGGCGCTGACCCACCCGATGCGGATGCGGCTGTGCCGCAACCTCGCCCGCGGCACGTTCTCGACGAGCGAGCTGGCCGACGCCTACGGCATCACCGCCCCCGAGGTCTCCCGCCACCTCGCCGTCCTCAAGAAGGCCGGGCTGCTGCTCACCCAGCGCCGGGGCCGCTACGTCCTCCACCAGCTCGACCTCTCGGTCGTGGCCCGCCTCGGCAGCGACTTCCTGGAGTCCGTGCTGCGCTGAGCCGGGCGCCCCCGGTGCCCTTCGCGGTCATCGCCCGGGCCGTTCCTCCAGCGCGCCCAGGACCTTGTCCAGCGTGATCGGCAGGTCCCGGACGCGTACCCCGCAGGCGTGCCACACCGCGTTCGACACCGCGGCGGCCGTGCCGACGATGCCGATCTCCCCGATGCCCTTGGACCCCATGGCGTTGACGTGGGGGTCGTGCTCGGGGAGCCAGTACGCCTCGACCGCGCCGACGTCCGCGTTGGCCGTGATGTGGTAGTCGGCGAGGTCGTGGTTGACGACGTGGCCGGTGCGGGGGTCGAGCACGCCGCTCTCGTGCAGCGCCATGGACAGCCCCATCGTCATCCCGCCGACGAACTGCGAGCGCGCCGTGCGGGGGTTGATGATCCGGCCCGCGGCGAACACGCCCAGCAGGCGCGGCACCCGCACCTCGCCGGTGTCCGCGTGGACGTGCGCCTCGGCGAACTGCGCCCCGAAGGCGTGCATCGCGTAGCGGTCGTCGGCTGGCCCGACGGAGCCGGACGCCTCGGCCCCGTCCGGCGGCTCGCTCCCGTACCTGTCGCGCAGGGCACGCGCGGCCTCGACCACCGCCGAGCCCCACGTCGCCATGCCCGAGGAACCCCCGGCCACCGACGCCGGCGGGTAGTCGGTGTCGCCGATCCGCACCTCCACGCGCTCCACCGGCACGCCGAGCGCGTCCGCGGCGATCTGCGCCAGCGTCGTCCAGGTACCGGTGCCGAGGTCGGCAGCACCGGTCTCGGCGACGTAGCGCCCGCCCTCCCGCCGGACCGTCGCCGTCGACCTCGGCATGCGGAAGGCCGGGAAGGTGGAGGCCGCGACGCCCGTGCCGACCAGCCAGTCACCGCGCCGGCGCACACCGGGCCGCGGATCGCGCTCCGACCAGCCGAACCGCGCCGCGCCCTCGCGCAGGCAGCCGACGAGGTCGCGGCTGGAGAAGGGCTTGCCCGACTCGGGGTCGACGTCCGGCTCGTTGCGGATCCGCAGCTCGACCGGGTCGATGCCCAGCCGCTCGGCCAGCTCGTCCATGGCCACCTCGGGGCCGAACATGCCCGGGCACTCGCCGGGCGCGCGCATCCAGGACGGCACGGGGACGTCGAGGGCGGCGAGCCGGTGCGTGGTCCGCCGGTTCGGCGAGGCGTACATCATCCGGGCCGGGACACCGGTCTGCTCGGCGAACTCCTTGATGCGCGACGTCTGTTCGACGACGTCGACCGCGATGGCGGTGAGCGTGCCGTCCCGCCCGGCGGCCAGCCGGCACCGCTGGATGGTCGGGGTGCGGTAGCCCGTGAGGGAGAACATCTGCCGGCGGGTCAGGGCCAGCCGCACCGGCCGGCCGGGGAGCGCACGCGCGGCCAGCGCGGCCAGCACCACGTTGACCCGCGGCTGCCCCTTGGAGCCGAACCCGCCCCCGACGTACGGGCTGACGACCCGCACCCGTGCCTCGTCGAGGCCGAACAGCGACGCCAGCACGGCACGGGTCGCGTGCACGCCCTGGGTGGAGTCCCACAGGGTGAGGAAGCCGTCCCCCGCCGGGTCCCACAGGGCGGTGGTGGCGTGCGGCTCCATCGGGTTGTTGTGGTACATCGCGGTGGTGTACGTCTCCTCGACGGTCACCTCCGCGGCCGCCATCGCGGCGTCGACGTCGCCCCGGGCGGTGTCGGTGGGAAGGCCCGGGTTCACCGTCGCCGGCGCGTACAGGTCCGCGCGGTCGGCCCGCAGCCCGACGTCGTGCGCCACCTGCGCGTAGCCGACCCGGACGAGGGCCGCCGCGTGCCGCGCCACCTCGGAGCTGTCGGCGACGACCACCGCGAGGACCTGGCCCCGGAAGGCGACCTCCGCGTCCTGGAGGACCGCCAGCTCCCTGTCCCCGGCGGAGGCCAGCCGCTCCGCGGTGCCGGGGGTGAGCACCGCGACCACACCGTCGAGCGCCTCGGCGGCGGCGGTGTCCAGCTCCGTGACGCGGCCCCGGGCGATCGTGGACTGGACGGCGTGCAGGTAGGCGGGGCCGTCCAGCGCGGTCTCGTACGCGTAGGTGGCGGTGCCCAGGACCTTGACGGCGCCGTCCCGGCGGGGCAGGTCGCGGCCGACGGCGGCCGGCTCGTCCGGGAACGTCATCGGGCGTCCTCCTCGGCCAGGCCGCGCAGGGTGGCGGCGAGGGTGCGGCGCAGCAGGGGGATCTTGAACGCGTTGCCGCCGTCCAGTCCTGCGGCAGGCCGGGCAGCGGCGAGTTCCGCGTCCGCGGCGGCCAGGTAGCTCTCCTCCGACGCCGGGGAGCCGCGCAGCGCCTCCTCGGCCCGGTACGCGCGCCACGGCACGGGCGCGACGCCGCCGAACGCGATGCGCGCGTCCACGATCACCCCGTCCCGGACGTCGACCGCCGCGGCCACGCTGACCAGGGCGAACGCGTACGACGCGCGGTCGCGCACCTTGCGGTAGGCCGAGCGGCGGGCGACCGGCCGCGCCGGCAGGTCGATCGCGGTGATCAGCTCACCGTGGCCGAGCACCGTGTCGCGCTCGGGAGCGTCGCCGGGCAGCCGGTGCAGGCCGACGAACGGGACCGTGCGCTCGCCGTCCGGGCCGAGCACCCGCACCCGCGCCCCGAGCGCGGCCAGCGCCACGGCCATGTCGGACGGGTGGACCGCGACGCAGTGCTCGGACCCGCCGAGGACCGCGTGGTTGCGGGTCCACCCTCCGATCGCGGAACAGCCCGAGCCCGGCTCCCGCTTGTTGCACGGCGTCGTGACGTCCTGGAAGTAGACGCAGCGGGTGCGCTGCAGCGGATTGCCGCCGACGGTGGCCATGTTGCGCAACTGCCCCGACGCACCCGACAGCAGGGCCTGCGACAGCACCGGGAACCACTCGCGCACCCGCGGGTGCGCGGCGAGTTCGCTGTTGCCGACACCCGCGCCGATCCTGAGGGCGCCGTCGCCGAGCTCCTCGACCGCGGCTGGCAGGACACCGGTGACGTCCACGACCAGGGCGGGTTCGACGACGCCCAGTTTGAGGAGGTCCACCAGGTTCGTCCCGCCGGCCAGGAACACCGCGCCCGGCTCCCCGGCGACGCTGCGCACGGCGGCCTCGGCGTCGGCGGGGGAGCGGTAGTCGAACGGTTTCACCCGGCCACCCCCGGATCGCCAGCCCCCGGATCGGCCGGGGAGCGCCCGGCCGCCCGCAGCACGGCGGTCACGATGTTGACGTAGGCCGCGCAGCGGCACAGATTGCCGCTCATCCGCTCGGCCACCTCGGCGCGGTCCAGCCGCGGCGCTCCCCGGCCCCCGGTGACGGCGCTCGGCCAGCCCTTCGCGAACTCGTCGAGCGCCCCGACCGCGGAGACCACCTGCCCCGGGGTGCAGTAGCCGCACTGGAGCGCGTCGCAGTCGACGAACGCCTCCTGCACCGGGTGCAGGCCGCCGGCGGCGAGCCCCTCCGCGGTGACGACCTCGGCGCCGTCCTGGGTGACCGCGAGCGTGAGGCAGCCCAGCACGCGCCGGCCGCCGGACAGCACCGTGCACGAGCCGCACTGCCCGTGATCGCACCCCTTCTTGGGGCTCGTCACCCCGAGCCGTTCGCGCAGGGCGTCCAGCAGCGTCGTGCGCGTGTCGACGGTCAGCCGGCGCGCGACCCCGTCGACCCGCAGGGTGATGTCCCGCTCCACCGCACGGGAACTCCCCGTCCCGGCGCGGTTCATGACGCCTCGTGACACGTACGCCGGTGCCGCAGCACGGGCTCGCCGAGGACGTAGGTCTGCCGGACGGCGCGGTCGTCGCCGAGGGTGGCCAGGGCGAAGAGGCGTTCGTGGAAGTCGCGGGCCATCTCGGTGCGGCGCCTGAGGAGCGGGGTGGCGGCCCAGTCGAGGACCACGAAGTCGGCCTCGCGGCCGTGCCGGAAACTGCCGATGTGCCGGTCGAGGTGGAGCGCGCGGGCGCCGCCGAGGGTGGCCAGGTAGAAGGCGCGCAGGGCGGTGAGGGTCCTGCGGTTCTTCTCCTCGACGCGGTCGGGGTAGGTGTTGGCCAGGGCGACGACCTTGTAGGCCTCGTTCATGGTCTGGAGCATCGAGTAGCTGGTGCCCCCGCCCACGTCGGTGCCCAGCGCCACCCGGACCCCGGCGAGGGCGGCGTCGTCCAGGTCGAACAGGCCGCTGCCGAGGAAGAGGTTCGAGGTGGGGTTGAACGCGGCGCCGGCGCCGGTGGCGGCGAGCAGCTTGCGGTCCTCGCCGTCGATCCACACGGAGTGGCCCCACATGCTGCGGGGCCCCACCAGGCCGCACTGGTCGTAGACGTCGAGGTAGGAGCGCGGGTGCAGGGTGTCACAGAACTTCGCCAGCACCGCGTCCACCTCGTCGCGGTTCTCGGCGAGGTGGGACTGCACCCACAGCGGCCGGTCGGTGTCCTGGGACTCCTGGTAGAGGCGCCCGGCCATCCGGAGCGCCTCCAGGGTGGAGGTCAGGGCGAACCGCGGGGAGACGGCGTAGCGCAGCCGCCCGGTGTGGTGCCACCGGCCGATGAGCTCGCGGCTCTCCTCCTCGGCCTGTTCGACGGACCGGTCCAGGTACTCCTCGGGCACCGTGCCGCCGTTGTCGTCGTCCATCAGCAGCTTGCCGGAGACCATCCGCAGCTTCCGCAGGTGCGCCTCGGCGAAGAACGCCTCGGTGGCGTGCGGGTGGATGGTGGTGTAGACGCACGCGGTGGTGGTGCCGCACTCCAGCAGCCGGTCGAAGAAGAACGAGGTGGCGTCCCTGGCGTACTCCGGGTCGGCGAAGCGCATCTCGGACGGGTACATGTAGTCCCGCAGCCACGGCAGGAGCTGTCCGCCCGGGCTGGCGACGGAGTCCACCTGCCCGGAGTGGATGTGCGGGTCGACGAAGCCCGGCACGATCAGGTGGCCGCGGTGGTCGACCACCCGCCCGTGGTCGACGAACTCCCTTGGGCACGCGCTCTGGTGACCGGCCCAGACCACCAGGCCGTCCCGCACCACCAGCGCCCCCGGATCGAACAGGTGGTACGCCCGCGGATCGTCCTGGCCCTCGTCGTCCGGCAGCCACGGATCGTCCGAGAAGTGCAGGACCGTCCCCAGGAACACCGTCACCCGCCGGCCGCGGCCGTGCCCCGCACCCGCGTCCTCGCCGCCGTCCGTCACGTGTCCCGCCGGCTCGCCGGGGCGTCCGGCCCGTTCGTCGCTGTCCATGTCCGTCTTTCTCGGACCACCGGACGGCCCCCCTTGAGCCCGCCCCCGGGAAAACGCGGGAAAAGCCACCCCAACGGTTCACACCCACCCGTGTCGCCCGGCCCCCGCCGAGCGGGCGTCCGGCACCGGTGCAACCGTTCCGCCGGCGGTGGTGTTCTCAGAGACGATGGACGAGATGCCTCCTCCGCTCCCCGAGCTGCTCGCGGCAGACCTCGACCGTGGGTTCGCCGAGCTCGTGCGCACCCACGGCGGCGCCGTGTACTCGGTGCTGCTTCGCCTCAACGGGGCGTCGCGCGACGTGGAAGACCTGGTGCAGGACACCTTCCTGCGGGCCTACACGGCGCTGCGCGACTACCCGCCGGAGCGGCGGCGGGCCCTGCAGCCGAGGGCCTGGCTGCTGGCGATCGGCACGAACGTGTGGCGCAACCACGTCCGCACACTGACCCGGCGCCCGGCCGCCGCGGAAGGGGTGGACATCATGGAACTGCCGCTCGTGGACGGCAAACCCGGCCCCGAACAGCGGGCGGAGCACGCGGACGAACGGGGGAGATTGGTGGCCGCGCTCGCCGAACTGCCCGAACACCACCGGCTGCCGGTGGTCCTGCGGCACGTCGGGGAGCTGAGCTACGCGGAGATCGCGGAGCTGGTGGAATGCCCGGTGGGCACCGTCAAGGCCCAGGTGTCACGGGGGCTGGCAGCCCTGCGCGGACAGCCCAGGCTGGCGGTAGAGGAGGTGAGAGGATGAGCGGACACCCGGACCCGGCACCGGAGGGACCGGCCCAGGACGGCGCGGCCCGGCGCACGGTCAACGGCACGGCCACGCCCAAGGCGTCCACCGCGCGGACCACGGACATCCCGCCGTCCGGCGCCGACGCCGAGCCCGGCGGCGACACCGTGCCAGGCCTCGACGCCCTGCGCGTACCGATGCCGGCCGACCTGGCGATCCGGATCCTGCAACGGGCCGGCGTCGCCGAGCGCGAGTACGACCGGTACGCCCTGGTCGGCGGCCCGGTCACCGCACTGTTCGTCGCCCACGGACGCGGCGCCGTCGTCGGCGCCGCACCCGTCGACTGGTACCCCGACGCGGCCGCCTTCGAGGAGGCACACCTGCGCCGCACCGGCCGTACCGCACTGCCCACCGGAAAGCCGCTGCCCGGCGTCGTGGGGGCGCTGCGCACCGGCCGCGACCGGATGCTGCGCTACGACTACGGCCCCCTGCCGCAGGCGCAGCGCAGCATCCTGGAAGCGGTGCGGGCCATCCCCCGCGGCCAGCTGCGGCCCCCACGCTGGCTGGGCCGCGAGGCGGGGATCCCGGACGCGGACGCGGCGGACCTGCTGGCGGCGGTGCGCGCCAACCCCGTTCCCGTGCTGATCCCGGTGCACCGGATCGGCGACGAGGACGGCGGGCCCCTCGACTGCGGGCTGCCCGCCGGCCTGGTCGAGCGGCTGCGCGCCCACGAGGGCATCGACGGGGAACGCCTGGACCGGTTCTCCTCGGACGGCACCCACTTCCTGGGCAGCGCCACCACCCGGATCTTCTGCTACCCGACCTGCGCCGACGCCCGCCGCATCACCGAGCGGCACCGGGTGCCGTTCGACTCGGCCGCGGCGGCCAGGGCGGCCGGCTACCGGGCCTGCCTCAGCTGCCGCCCGCTGCCCGCCTGACCCCGACCCGCCCGACCTCCGCCCGCCTATCCCCCTCCCGGCTCCCCGAGGACCGCCGAGGGCTCCCGCGGGCTCCCGGGGGAGCCGGTGCCGCCCGTTCACAGGGCCTGCGGGAAGTCCAGCAGCCGGTCAGGGTCGTAGTGCGCCCGCAGCCGCTCCAGCCGGGGCAGGTTGGCGCCGTAGTACGCCCGGCGCCAGTCGGCCAGCCGCGGGTCGCGGTAGTTCTGGTAGGCGTGGCCGGAGGCGTGCGGGCGCAACGCCTCGCGGGCCTCGCCGACCCAGCGGACGGCGGCGTCGGCGGGGCCGTCGCCGGTCCACCAGGCGTAGCACTGGGCGAGGAAGCGCGCGTCGCGGTGGACGAAGGCGGTGGCGTCGGCGGGCACCCGGTTGACGGCGCCGCCGAGGACGTTGAAGGAGATCGAGGCGCACACGCCGTCGGGCGCGCGCCCCAGCACCGCGAGGGCGTCCCGGACGGTCCGCGGGTCGAGCGCGCGGTCGAAGAAGTGCGAGGCCGCGGTGAAGGCGACGCGCTGTTCGTCCGGGCGCTCGATGACGGCCGGGCCGCCGGCGTTCGACCGTACGGTGTCCAGGTACGACCGGCGGGCGACCTGCCGTTCGCGGGCGGGCCCGGCGGCGGCGGTCAGTCCGTCCAGCCACCGGTGCGCCTCCTCCTCCCCGCCGCCGCCGAGCAGGAACCCGGCGACCTCGGCGACCGGGCCGCCCGGGCGGGTCTCCAGCAGGAAGTGCGACCAGAGGCGGTCGGGGGCGCCGAACGCCCGCTCCTGCCAGTGCTCCAGGGCGGTGCCAGCCTCCCGGTACGGCCAGGAGGCCCGGAACCCGGTCAGGTCGGCGGCCGGGTGGGTGCGCATCCGCAGCGAGGTGACCACGCCGAAGTTGCCGTTGCCCGCGCCGCGCAGGGCCCACAGCAGGTCGGGTTCGGTCCGCTCGTCGCAGCGCACAGTCCGGCCGTCGGGGAGCACCACCTCGGCGCCGACCAGGCTGTCGCAGGTCAGCCCGTACGCCCGGCTGACCACCCCGTGGCCGCCGCCGAGGGCCAGCCCGGCCAGGGCGACGGTCGGGCAGCTTCCTGCGGGTACCGTCACGCCGTGCCGGGCCAGTTCCTCGTAGACGGTGATCAGCGCGGTGCCCGCGCCGATCTCGGCGTGGCCGGTGCCCTCCATCCGGACGCCGGTCAGCCGGGACACGTCGACCACCAGCGGCACCCGGCTGGACCAGGCCCCGTAGCAGTGGCCGCCGCCGCGCACCGCGAGCCGCAGGCGGTGGCGCCTGGCGAACCGCACGCACCGGGCGACGTCGTCGGGCCCGGCGCAGTACGCGATCGCCCCGGGGCGGGCCCGGTCGGCGTACAGCAGGTTGCGCGGCAGCCGCCCCGCCTCGTACCCGGCGTCCCCGGGCAGCACCAACTCGCCTGCCAGGTCCGCCCCGAGGGAGTGCCACCCGGGCCCGTCCACCCGCCGGTCCGCCCGCCGGTCCGGCCGGGGCGTCCGGCCGCGGGCCCCGTGGTCCGGTGCCGCCCGCCGGTCCGTGCCGCCGTTCTGGCCGTTCATCGTCACCCGCCCCTCGCAAGTCCGTCGCTGTCCTCACCGCCGGCCCTCGCGCAGGCCGTCGCGCCGGCCGTCCGGGGCCCCGCCGGCAGGTCACCGAAGGAGCAGGCCGACGGCGAGGACCAGCAGGACCAGCCCCACCACGGCGCCGCCGATCCGCTCCGCGAGCGGCGGGAACGCGGCCCGGCCGTTCGCGCCGCGCGCCGTGACGACCCGCACGCCCACCTCGGTGAGCAGCAGGAGCCACAGCGCGCCGATCGACAGGTAGACCGTCGCCAGCAGCGGCAGCGCCCCGGCCGACGGGCTGCCGGCCGGCAGGAACTGCGGGAGGAACACCGTCAGGAACAGGCCGACCTTCGGATTGCCCGCGGTGGAGAGGAAGCCGAGCAGCAGATGCCGGGGCAGCCGGTGGACGCCCGCGCCCTCCGCGTCCTGAGTCCCCGCCGCGCCCTCCGTTCCCGGTCCCGCCCCGGGGCCGGCCGGGCGGGGGCGGCCGGGCGGGTGGCGCCGCCCCCCCGGGCTGAGCCGCAGGGCGTCGCAGACCGCGTCGAGGACGGTGTCGGAGACCCGGGACGCGTGCCCGCGCTCCAGCCGGGTGTAGTGCTCGACGCTCATCGCCGCGAGGTCGGCGACCTCCTC
>NZ_MSJQ01000436.1 GCF_014596515.1 Streptomyces sp. CBMA156 | reverse complement strand
GGGTCGGCCGGGCCGGCGGCCCCGAGGCCGCCGCCAGGGACGCCCGCTACGCCGCCCTGGACGGGGCCGCCGACCGCCACGGCGCGATCGCGGTGCTGCTCGGCCACACCAGGGACGACCAGGCCGAGACCGTGCTGCTCGGCCTGGCCCGCGGCTCCGGCGCCCGCTCGCTGGCCGGGATGCCGGCCCAGAAGGGCCGCTACCGCCGTCCGCTGCTGGAGCTGGACCGGGCGGCCACCCGGCAGGCCTGCACCGCCCAGTCGATCCCGGTCTGGGACGACCCGCACAACTGTGATCCCGCCTACACCCGCTCCCGGGTCCGCCACGAGGTGCTGCCGGTCCTGGAGAAGCACCTGGGCGGCGGAGTGGTCGAGGCGCTGGCTCGTACCGCCCGGCTGTTCCGCGACGACGCCGACGCCCTCGACCAGTGGGCCTCCCTGGCCGAACGCGACCTCCGTACGGGCGACGGCGCCCTGGACGCCGTGAAGCTGGCCGAGCTGCCGTCCGCGGTGCGCCGCCGGGTGCTGCGCCGGGCCGCGCTGCGCGCGGGCTGCCCGGCCGGTGACCTCTTCGCCCGGCACCTGGAGACGATCGACCTGCTGGTCACCGGATGGCGCGGCCAGGGCCCGCTGCACCTACCCGGGGGCGTCGAGGCGACCCGCAGGTGTGGCACGCTGGTCTTTCGGCGGCAGGGCGACTGACGGGCGAGGCATGCCCCGGGGGAGCCGGCCGCCGGCCACAAAGACCCCGAACGTTTGAGGACGTATCCCCGGTGGACCAGAACGACATGGGCGCTGACCTCGCGAAGGTGCTCATCAGCAAGGACGAGATCGACGCCAAGCTCCTGGAGCTGGCCGAGCGTATCGACCGGGACTACGCAGGCAAGGACCTGCTGATCGTCGGCGTCCTCAAGGGGGCCGTCATGGTCATGGCCGACCTCGCCAGGACCCTGCACTCGCAGGTCACCATGGACTGGATGGCCGTCTCCTCGTACGGTATGGGCACCAAGTCCTCGGGTGTGGTGCGGATCCTGAAGGACCTGGACACCGACATCGCCGGCCGTGACGTCCTGATCGTCGAGGACATCATCGACTCCGGTCTGACGCTGTCCTGGCTGCTGGGCAACCTGGGCTCGCGCGGCCCGGCCTCGCTGGAGGTCTGCGCCCTGCTGCGCAAGCCGGACGCGGCCAAGGTCGAGATCGACGTGAAGTACGTCGGCTTCGACATCCCCAACGAGTTCGTGGTCGGCTACGGTCTGGACTACGCGGAGAAGCTGCGCAACCTGCCCTTCATCGGCACCCTCGCCCCGCACGTCTACGGCGGCTGAGGGCCCCGTTCGGGCGACGGGCGGGAACAGTAGGCCGTTCCCGCCCGTTGGTCCGGGGGCAAGGAACCAAAGTCGTGTCGCAGTGCTCCCGCCACCGGTGGGTCCGACTGCGGTACGGTCCAATAAACCGCTCTTCACATGAGCACCAACCGGACGCGCCGCGGCCCAACAGCCCCCCGGCGCCGTTGAGTGGCAGGAGGGACGGGGCGGCAACGCCCCGCATGGATGGACGTCAAGCGATACTTCCGTGCGCCGATCATGTGGATCGTGCTGGCCGTCCTCGCCGTCATCGTATTGATGCAGGTCGTTTCGGATTCGAACGGCTACAAGACGGTGGACACCGGTCAGGTCGTCGCGGCGATCGATGCGCACAACGTCAAGTCGGCGCAGATCACCACCGGTGACTCGAACACGATCAAGATCCAGCTGAAGGACGGCGCCACGCTGCCCACCGCCGGTACGGGCAAGACCCCGTCCGGCACCAAGTTCCAGGCCTCGTACATCGGCGACCAGGGCGTCGCCATCGCCGACAAGCTCCAGGCCCAGGTCAACGACAAGGACCAGGGCACGCTCGCCGAGGGCTACACGATCAGCCCGGAGAAGCAGAGCACCTTCGTCAGCCTGCTGCTGTCGATGCTCCCGATCGTGATCATCGTCCTGGTCTTCCTGTTCCTGATGAACCAGATGCAGGGCGGCGGCTCCCGGGTCATGCAGTTCGGCAAGTCCAAGGCCAAGCTGCTCACCAAGGACACCCCGAAGACCACCTTCTCCGACGTCGCGGGCGCGGACGAGGCGGTCGAGGAGCTCCACGAGATCAAGGAGTTCCTCCAGGAGCCGGCCAAGTTCCAGGCCGTCGGCGCCAAGATCCCCAAGGGCGTGCTGCTCTACGGTCCGCCCGGTACCGGCAAGACCCTGCTGGCGCGCGCCGTCGCGGGCGAGGCCGGGGTGCCGTTCTACTCGATCTCCGGCTCGGACTTCGTCGAGATGTTCGTCGGTGTCGGCGCCAGCCGCGTCCGCGACCTCTTCGAGCAGGCCAAGGCGAACGCCCCGGCGATCGTCTTCGTCGACGAGATCGACGCCGTCGGCCGGCACCGCGGCGCGGGCCTCGGCGGCGGCCACGACGAGCGCGAGCAGACCCTCAACCAGCTGCTGGTCGAGATGGACGGCTTCGACGTCAAGGGCGGCGTGATCCTGATCGCCGCGACCAACCGCCCCGACATCCTGGACCCGGCGCTGCTGCGCCCGGGCCGCTTCGACCGCCAGATCGCGGTGGAGCGCCCCGACCTCCAGGGCCGGCTGGACATCCTCAAGGTGCACCAGAAGGGCAAGCCGATCGCGCCCGACGTCGACCTCTCGGCCGTCGCCAAGCGCACCCCCGGCTTCACCGGTGCCGACCTGTCGAACGTCCTCAACGAGGCGGCGCTGCTGACCGCCCGTTCGGACAAGAAGCTGATCGACAACTTCATCCTGGACGAGGCGATCGACCGCGTCGTGGCCGGTCCGCAGAAGCGGACCCGGATCATGTCCGAGAAGGAGAAGAAGATCACCGCGTACCACGAGGGCGGCCACGCCCTGGTGGCGGCGGCGTGCCCCAACAGCGACCCGGTGCACAAGATCACCATCCTGTCCCGCGGCCGGGCCCTCGGCTACACCATGGTGCTGCCGGAGGAGGACAAGTACTCCACCACCCGCAACGAGATGCTCGACCAGCTGGCCTACATGCTGGGCGGCCGCGCTGCGGAGGAACTGGTCTTCCACGACCCGACCACCGGCGCCTCGAACGACATCGAGAAGGCCACCGCCACGGCGCGGGCCATGGTCACCCAGTACGGCATGACCGAGCGCCTCGGCGCGATCAAGTTCGGCTCGGACAACGCGGAGCCGTTCCTGGGCCGTGAGATGGGCCACCAGCGCGACTACTCGGAAGAGGTCGCCGGGCTGGTCGACGAAGAGGTCAAGAAGCTCATCGAGAACGCGCACAACGAGGCCTGGGAGATCCTGGTCGAGAACCGCGACGTGCTCGACAACCTGGTCCTGGAGCTCCTGGAGAAGGAGACCCTGAACAAGGAGCAGATCGCCGAGGTCTTCGCGCCGATCGTCAAGCGCCCGGCCCGGCCGGCCTGGACGGGTTCCTCCCGTCGCACGCCGTCCACCAGGCCGCCGGTGCAGTCCCCGAAGGAGCTGGCGCTCACCAACGGCGCCGCCGCCGGTGACGTCCCCCAGGTGGACGTCGTGAAGCTCCCGCCGCTGCCGGCGACCGAGCCGCCGGCCGAGGGCTGACCCCCGCAGCAGAGGGAATGGATGCCGCGTCACCAGGGTTTGTACCCTGGAGGCGCGGCATCCGTGCTGTTCAGCCACAGTCTTCCGATACATAAGCGAGGCCCGCATGATCGATCCGGTGACGCTCGACGGTCCGCCCGCCGTCGGTACCTTCGACCAGAAGCGGGCCGAGAACGCCATCCGCGAGCTGCTGCTCGCCGTCGGGGAGGACCCGGACCGCGAGGGTCTGCTGGAGACCCCGGCCCGGGTCGCGCGGGCCTACAAGGAGATATTCGCGGGCCTGTGGCAGGAGCCCGAGGACGTCCTCACCACCACCTTCGACCTCGGCCACGACGAGATGGTGCTGGTCAAGGACATCGAGCTGACCTCGGTCTGCGAGCACCACCTGGTGCCGTTCCGCGGCGTGGCGCACGTCGGGTACATCCCGTCCACCAGCGGCAAGATCACCGGGCTGTCCAAGCTCGCCCGGCTGGTCGACGTCTACGCCCGCCGGCCGCAGGTGCAGGAGCGGCTGACCAGCCAGGTGGCCGACGCGCTGATGCGGATCCTGGAGCCGCGCGGCGCGATCGTCGTGGTCGAGTGCGAGCACATGTGCATGTCGATGCGCGGCATCCGCAAGCCCGGCGCCAAGACCATCACCTCCTGCGTGCGCGGCCAGCTGCGCGACCCGGCCACCCGGGCCGAGGCGATGAGCCTGATCATCGGCCGCTGAGGAGGCGCCCGGCCGCCGAAGAGGCGGCGGGGGCACCTCGCGCTCCGCGTGCGGCGGGGCCGGGGTGCCCGGGGCGTCGCGGCGCCCCGGGCACCCGCCGGGTGACCACCCGGCCCCCTGGGGCCGCCGGCCGTCCTGGCCGGCCGGCGGGTGATCACCCAGCTGTCCCTATCCGAGGTGCGAACCCAGCCATTCGAGTGAGGCCGGCAGCTCCCTGGTCCAGCTGTCGAAGTTGTGCCCGCCGTCGTCCAGGTAGAGCGAGTCGACCTTGAACCGGGGGTTGGCCGCCGCGGCCTTGGAGGCCTGGTCGACGAACTGGACGGTCTGCGGGTAGTCGCCCTCCGTGCGGGTGGAGACCACCAGCAGGTTGAGCGCGGGGACCGGCAGGTTCTGGAGCCGCCAGCCGAGGTCGTGCTGCTGGGTGAGCGCCTTGTCGCCGTTGAAGAGGTCGCCGCCGGTGTAGTTGTCCTGGCGCACGGTGAAGTCGCCGTGCAGGCTCGCCGCGCTGCCGTAGACGTTCGGGAAGCGCATCGCCAGCCGCAGCGCGCAGCTGCCGCCGGTGGAGTAGCCCATGGTGGCCCAGGAGCCGGCCGTGCGGCCGACCCGGTAGGTGCCGCGGATGGCCTCGGGGACGTCCTTGACGAACCAGGTCTCGGTGCGCGGCCCGCCGGGGACGTCCACGCACTCGGTGTCCCGGGACGGGACGACCGCCGGTCGCGCCATCACCAGGACGGTCGGCTGCATCCTGCCCGTGCGCTGCATCTCGATCGCGGTCTGGGCGAAGGGGAGCTCGTGGAGCAGGTTCAGGGTGGTGCCCGGGTAGCCGGCGATGGCCAGCAGGACCGGGAAGCGGGCCAGGGCGAGCTTCGGGTCGAAGTAGGCGGGCGGCAGGTAGACGAACATCTGGTCGGAGAAGCCCGTCTCCTTGCCGCCGACCCGGACCGACTCGATCCTGCCGACCTCCTCGGGCGGGCCCTTCGGCAGGTTGGTGATGGTCTCCAGGCCGCCCTCTGCGGTCGGCTGGACCAGCTCGTCGGAGACCGGGGTGCCGCCCTTGTGGTTCTCGTTGCCGGCCAGCGCGAGCTTGGCGCCGCCGGGGCCGAGCAGGTCGGCCCAGGAGGTGTAGAACCCGAAGGAGTTGTTCACCGACAGCGCGAGCACCGCCAGCACCGAGAGTTGAACCAGCGTCATGAGCCCGATCCGGCCGAGCACCGGTAGTGGGCGCTGCGGTGCCAGCCGGGGCCAGATCCACAGGGTGGTGGCTAGGGCTGCAGCGCCGAGTACGAGCAGCGAGTTCACCAGCGCGTCGCTGGTCAGTTCCATACCGTCGGCCTTCCGGTGGGACACTGTCGGTGCAGGCTTCATCGTCTGGCGATCCGTCAGGCCGGGCCACCGCGGCTAGGCTGTCCGGACGCCCGGGGCGGGCCGGTGGGGCGGCGGAAATCGCAGGCAACCGGCGCCCTAGAATGCGGCGTCCACCGTACGTAACGCGTCCCGGAGGACCCTGCCGCGCCACGCTGCGGCGGGCCCCCGGCTCCCACCGCCGGCTCAACCCGCAGCGCGACCACGGCCCCGGTTTACCGACCGTTTCCGGGTCCTTGGTATGCGCATTGCCTGATGAAGGAATAGGCATGAAGGTCCATCACGCGTCCTCCCCCGGAGTGACGGGACACCGCACCGCAGCCTCTACGCTGAGCTTCCATGAGCGTTCCCGTGTCCGTTGAGCCGAGCCCCGAGCAGCCGCCGCGCCGTCGCCGCGGCCTGCAGACGCTGCGTACCCAGGCGTCCGCCGTACCGAGGGCCTGGCTGCCGGGAGCGGTCGGGTACGTCTGTCTGCTGATCGGGCTCGTGGACATCGCCGGCGCGGTGTTCCCCAAGCTCCGGCACACCACGATGCACAACTTCGCGGGGCAGCTCCCGGGCGGCACCACCAGCCTGGCGGCGGTCGGCACGCTGATGGTCGGCATCCTGCTGGTGCCGCTGGCGCACGCGCTGCGCCGGCGCAAGCGGCGGGCCTGGCGGGCGGTCTGCGTGCTGCTGCCGGTCAGCGTGGGGCTGCACCTCGTGCGCTGGCACCAGATCGGCCCCGCGGTCGTCTCGCTCGTGGTCCTCGTCGTGATGCTGGTCCACCAGCGCGAGTTCTACGCCAAGGCCGACCCGCGCACCCGCTGGCGGGCGGTCGTCAACCTGGTCGTCATGGGTCTCCTCAGCGTGCTGCTCGGCCTGCTGATCGTGAGCACCAGGACCAAGTACGAGATCGGCCACCCCGGCCTGACCGAGCGCTTGCAGCACGTCGGGTACGGGCTGTTCGGCTTCGAGGGGCCGGTCCGCTACAACAACGAGCGGATGTCCGACCTGGTCGCCTACCTGCTCGGCGGGCTCGGCCTGCTGACCGCCTTCACCACCGCCTACCTGGCGCTGCGCCCCGGCAGGCCGAAGCCCGAGCTGACCGCGGAGGACGAGGAGAAGGTGCGCGGGCTGCTGGCCCGGCACGGGGAGCGCGACTCGCTCGGCTACTTCGCGCTGCGCCGCGACAAGAGCGTGCTGTTCTCGCCCACCGGCAAGGCCGCGATCTCCTACCGGGTGGTCTCCGGGGTGATGCTCGCCTCCGGTGACCCGGTCGGCGACGTCGAGGCCTGGCCGGGCGCGATCAAGGTGTTCATGGCCGAGGCCCGCGAGCACGCCTGGGTGCCCGCCGTGATGGGGTGCAGCGAGGTCGGCGGCGAGGTCTGGACCCGCGAGGCGGGCCTGGACGCGCTGGAGCTGGGCGACGAGGCGATCGTCGACACCGCCGCCTTCTCGCTCTCCGGCCGGGCGATGCGCAACGTGCGCCAGATGGTCAAGCGGATCGAGCGCAACGGCTACTCCTGCAAGGTGCGCCGGGTCGGCGACCTCACCGTGGAGGAGAAGTACCGGATCGCCGACGCCGCCGCCCGCTGGCGCGGCACCGACACCGAGCGCGGCTTCTCGATGGCCCTCGGCCGGTTCGGCGACCCGCTGGACGACGACTGCGTGGTGGTCACCGCCCACAAGGACCCGGAGGAGGGCGAGGAGGGCGACGACCTGAAGGCCGTGCTGCACTTCGTGCCCTGGGGGCCGGACGGCATCTCGCTGGAGCTGATGCGCCGCGACCGCGCCGCCGACCCGGGCCTGAACGAGCTGCTGATCGTCGCCGCGCTCCAGGCGGTGCCCGCGATGGGCGTGCGCCGGGTGTCGCTCAACTTCGCGATGTTCCGCTCGGCGCTGGCCCGCGGCGAGCGGATCGGCGCCGGCCCGGTGCTGCGCGCCTGGCGGGGGCTGCTGGTGTTCCTGTCGCGCTGGTTCCAGATCGAGTCGCTGTACAAGTTCAACGCCAAGTTCCAGCCCGAGTGGGAGCCGCGCTTCCTGGTCTTCCCGAGCACCAGGGACCTGCCGCGGATCGGCTTCGCGGCGATGCAGGCGGAGGCCTTCATCACGCTCGGCATGCCGCGCTTCGGCCGCAGGCGCCAGCGTGAGGGGCTGATGCCCGTCCCGTCGACCCGCGAGGTCACCGAGGCCGCCTGAGGCCCTTCGCCGCCGTCCGGGGCCCCCGCCGAGCATCCTCGGTGGGGGCCCCGTTCGATGGCGGCCCGCCGTTCGATAATGGGGAGCATGAACGATTCGCCGTCCTTCTCCCTCCCCGTCGGACTGCCGCGGCTGGAGCGCTGCGCCGTGATGGGTGTGGTCAACGTCACGCCCGACTCCTTCTCGGACGGCGGGATGTGGCACGACCCCGCCAAGGCGATCGCGCACGGCCTCGCGCTACGGGCCCGCGGCGCGGACCTGGTGGACGTCGGCGGCGAGTCGACCCGCCCGGGCTCGCAGCGGGTGCCCGAGGAGGAGGAGCTGCGCCGGGTGCTGCCGGTGGTGCGCGAACTCACCGACGCCGGGGTGATGGTCTCCGTGGACACCATGCGCGCCTCGGTCGCCGAGCAGGCGGTCGAGGCCGGTGCCGCGATCGTCAACGACGTCTCCGGCGGGCTCGCCGACCCGGCGATGGCCAGGGTGGTCGCCGAGACCGGCGCGCCCTTCGTGGTGATGCACTGGCGCGGGCAGTCCGCCGACATGGAGCGGATGGCCGTCTACGGCGACGTGGTGCGGGACGTGGTGGCCGAGCTGACCGGCCGGGTGGACGCGCTGCTGGCGGCTGGCGTCAAGGAGGACCAGCTGATCCTCGACCCCGGGCTCGGCTTCGCCAAGACCTCCGAGCACAACTGGGCACTGCTCGGCCGGCTGGACGCGCTCACCGCGCTCGGCCGTCCCGTGCTCGTGGCGGCTTCGCGCAAGCGGTTCCTGGGTACGCTGCTCGCCGACCCGGCAACCGGGGAACTGCGCCCGGCCCGGGAGCGCGACGACGCGACGGCCGCGGTGTCGGTGCTGTCGGCCAGGGCCGGAGCCTGGGCGGTACGGGTGCACGACGTGTCCGGTACGGCGGACGCCGTCCGGGTGGTCGCGGCCTGGCAGCACGCGGCGCGGTTGGGGTGAGGGAGGGTCTGTGACAGGTGACGGCAGGTTGAGCGGCGGTACGGCCGGGCGGGCCCGCGAGACGGACCTGGAGGCCGTGCTCGCGGCGAACCGGGGGCTCTACGAGGCGCTGGAACGGGGGGACCTGGAAGCGGTCGAGAAAGCCTGGCTGGGCGCCGCGGACGCCGACGACAAGGGCGGCGTGGTGTGCGTGCACCCGGGCTGGCCGGTGCTGCGCGGCCGGGCCCAGGTGACCCGCTCGTACATGCTGATCATGATGAACACGGAGTACATCCAGTTCTTCCTGACCGATGTCGAGGCCGAGGTGCACGGTGATGTGGCCCTTGTCACGTGCACCGAGAACATCCTGTCCGGCGGTGAGTCGGAGGAGGAGGGGGAACTCGGGCCGCTGGTCGGCGGAAAGGTCGTGTCGACGAATCTGTTCCGTCGTACCCCGGCCGGGTGGAAGCTCTGGTCGCATCACGGTTCACCCGTTCTGACCAGCGGGGACGACGACGAGGAGAGCTGATTCCGGCGACCGGGGAAATGCCGCGCCGGGAAGTCATCCGGAATTTCCGACCGGTCACCGAACGTTCACGTCAATCGCCATACCGGTGCGCGTGGCGTCGGTTCGTGCCGGGTAGGACGGTCAGGCGTTGTCCGTGCTCGCGGGTAGATTCGAAACGGAGTGGCGGGCGTGCTGCCCGCCTTCACCCTGCCCGTCCATGCCTTTCTCCGGGCGGGGTCCGTCCGACTGGGAGCAGTGATTCGTTTGCTGGACCGCGTCACCCTGCGGGGGCTGCGTGCCCGGGGCCACCACGGCGTCTTCGAGCGCGAGCGCGTCGAGGGACAGACCTTCGTGGTCGATCTCGTGCTGTACCTGGACACCCGCCCCGCGGCGGCCGGAGACGACCTCACCCGCACGGCGCACTACGGTCTGGTGGCCGAGGAGGCCACCGCGATCATCGCCGGGGAACCGGTCGACCTGATCGAGACCCTGGCCCAGCGCATCGCCGACCAGTGCCTCAAGCACGAAGCGGTCGAGGAGGTCGAGGTCACGGTGCACAAGCCGGACGCCCCGATCACCGTGCCGTTCGACGACGTGACCGTGACCATCCACCGGGGCCGCGCATGACCCCCGCCGCGCCCCCGGATTTCGATGTAGAGGACATTCTCCGATGAGCACCAGCGACCCGACGGCCACGCCGAACGCGTTCGACCTGGAGAGCCGGGTGGACTCCGCCGACACCACGCTGCACAGTCAGCACTGCGCGGTGATCGCGCTCGGCAGCAACCTGGGAAACCGGCTGGACACCCTCCAGGGCGCCGTGGACGCGCTCGCCGACACCCCGGGCCTGAGGATCAAGGCCGTCTCGGCGGTGTACGAGACCGAGGCCGTCGGCGGGCCCGAGGAACAGCCGAACTACTACAACGCGGTCGTGGTGCTGCGCACCTCGCTGCCCCCGCGGGACCTGCTGGAGCGCGGCAACGCCATCGAGGACGCCTTCGGGCGGGTGCGGACGGTCCAGTGGGGCCCGCGCACCCTGGACGTCGACATCCTGGCCTACGAGGGCGTGCTGAGCGACGACCCGCAGCTGCTGCTGCCGCACCCGCGCTCGCACGAGCGGGCCTTCGTGCTCGCCCCCTGGCTGGACGCCCAGCCGGAGGCCGAGGTGCCGGGGCACGGGCGGGTGGACGTGCTGCTGGACGGGCTGGGCGGCCCGGGCGCGCAGGGCGTGAAGCGCCGCGAGGACATCCGGCTGACGCTGCCGGAGTAGGCCTCGGGGCTGTCGGTCAGGGAACTCGGCCGGGGGCCCGGCCGTACGAGTAGGTGTCCGTCGTTCGCGCGGGTGCCCGCCCGGCCGGGCCCGGTACGGTGGCCTGGCGTCGCCGTGCCGGGCCACCGGGCGGCCGGCCGGCTCCGGTACCAGGGAAGGACCCCCTCCGAGTGAAGCTGCTTCGCCTCCGTCTGCTGATCGGCATCACCGCGGCCACGACGGCGCTGTCCTGGGCCGGCTCCAAACTGTGGGCCTCCCTGGACACGCTGCCCGCCGTGCCGGCCGCGGCGCCGGTGGTGCTGGCGGCGGTGGCGGTGATCCTGCTGGCGACCGCGCTGTCGTTGCGGGCCCGGCTGAAGGCGGTGCGCGAGCGGCAGCCGGGCGCGAAGGGGGTCGACCCGCTGCTGGCGGCCAGGGCGGTGGTGCTGGGACAGGCCAGCGCGCTGGTCTCGGCGGTGGTCACCGGCGTCTACGCGGGCGCCGGGATCTACCTGCTGGGGGAGCTGGACGTGTCGGCCCGCCAGGACCAGGCCGTGACGGCCGGGCTCGCGGTGCTGGCGGGGGCGGCGGTGATCGCCGCGGCGCTCTGGATCCAGCACGTGTGCAAGTTGCCGGAGAACCACGACGACCCGGGCGGCCAGGCGGCATCGCACCGCTGAGCCGGGCGGCCGTCGTGATCTTGCGTGAGATTCCGGGCACGTGCGGTAAAAACCGCACCCTGTCAAGGGCGGAAGGGGACCCTGGGCTGACACGCCCCCAATTCGCACGCTAGTTTCTTGGACATGTCTCGCGGACGCCACCGTCATTCCTCCGTCCTCGGCCGGGTCTTCCCCCCCACCGCCGCCGGCGTACTGCTGGTCGCCGCTCTGGCCGCACTGCTCTTCAGTCAGGACACCGTCCTGGTTCGCTCGGTGGGTGTCGCGACGGTGATCGCGACGCTCGGCTTCGCGCTGCTGCTGCGCCAGCGGGACAAGGCGGCCAGGGCGGCCGCCGAGATGGCCTCGGCCCAGCGGCTGCGCGCCGAGGAGCGGTTCGAGGAGCAGCTGGCCGAGGCCGAGTACGCGGCGGAGGTCGCCGAGGAGCGGGCCACCAGGTTCGGGCGGCGGCTGACGGCGGAGAAGTCGCGGCTGGCGAAGGCCGAGACCGAGATCGCCCGGCTGCTGCGCGAGCGGGCCGTCGCGGTGGCCGAGCAGGCGCTCAAGGAGGCCGAGGCGACCCAGAAGGCGCTCGCCGCGGGCCGTCCGAGGTACCCGGCCAGCCCGGCCGCGTACGTGCGGGCGGCGGCCGTGCTGCGGCTGCTGGAGCGCCGCGCGGCGGAGCAGGAGGAGCAGCGGGCTCGTACGGCGGGTGCGGAGGTCGCGCTGCGGGCGCCCGCAGCGGGGGCTCCGGTCGTCCAGGCCGCCCCGGCGGCTCCGGTGCCCGCTCCGGTGGCCGTGCCGGCCCCGGTGGCGCCCTCGGT
>NZ_MSJQ01000435.1 GCF_014596515.1 Streptomyces sp. CBMA156 | reverse complement strand
GCCTCGCTCTCGGCGCGGCCCTGCTTGGTGGCGCTCGCGGACGGGGTGCCGGTCGTGGCGCCGGCGGACGGGTTCGCCGCGGGGGTGCCGGTGGCGCCGGCGGACGGGGTGCCGGTGGGCTCCGGAGCGGTGACGCCGCTGGGCGCCACGGCCAGGACCGGACGGAAGAACAGCTTCGCGGTGGTACCGACCTGGTCCGCCGCGTTCTGCCGGTCGCCGCCCTTGGGGATGTTCACGATGATCGTGTCCGAGCCCTGGGTCTGGACCTCCGCCTCCGAGACACCCATCCCGTTGACGCGACGCTCGATGATCCCGACGGCGGTGTCCATGTTGGACTTGCTGAGCGCCTTGGGATCGGTCGACTTCGCGGTCAGCGTGATGCTGGTGCCACCGGCGAGGTCGATCCCGAGCCGGGGCTTGGTGGTGCCCGTCCCGAACATGAGGGCGACCAGTCCGACGGTGACGACCAGGATGAGGGCCAGCGCCCGCCCTGGGTAGCCGTCGCGCGGGCGCGACTTGGGTGTTGCCACCTTGCTCGTTTCTCCCTGTCCATGCCACTTCCCCGGCCGTACCCCCGGCCTGCGCATGGCAGGACGGGGGTACGGCGGTTGTGCGGCCCTGAGATCCTGTGGGCTCGCGGCACTGCGCCGCGCGGCCGGGCGGGTTGCCCGGCCGTACTACTTGCTCGCGGGAGCCCCGCCCTCGGCATCGCCCTTCGCGGCGCTGTCCTTGGTGAGCGTCAGCGGCTTGTCCTCGGCCGGCTCGGCGTCGGCCGGCTCGGCCTCCTCGGCCTCCGGCTCGGGCAGCTCGTCATCCGCGGGGCGGCCGTTGATGATCGCGTCGTACTCCAGGGGGTCCAGGACGGCCGCGATGGCGCTCTTGGTGAAGTGGGTGACCACGCCGGGAGCGATCTCCAGCTCGATGGTCTCCTCGTTGACCGCCTTCACCTGGGCATACAGGCCGCCGATGGTGCGCACCCCCGCCCCGGGCTCCAGCGAGGTCTGCATCTGCTGCTGCTGCTGCTGGCGCTTCTTCTGCGACCGGAACATGAGCACGATCGCGATGATCGGGAGGAGAAGGATGATGAGGTTCACTGCAGCCAGGGTCCTTTACGGGCCGCCGGCCGGCGGCCTGTGTGGTATTGGTCGGCCCGTCAGGTGAGAGGGGCGGTCCGGCGGAGTCTAGGCGACCCCGAATCGATCGGACAACGCCAAGCATCGCATCATGCCGCCGAAAGTGGCGAGCCTCCTCCTGCACGGATTCCCCGGACTTCGTTCCGGGCTCCTCCCTGTGCCGACAGGGAAGCACCGGGCGGGAACCGACCGGGCCGAGTCACCCGTTCAGCCGATGGCGGTCAATTCTCATCGGCCGGGAACAGCTCCGACTGGGCCGGGACGCCTCCCCGAGTGGTCTGGACCGGGTGGGTCTGCGCCGGTGGAGTCAGGCCGAGGTGCTGCCAGGCGGCGGCGGTGGCGATCCGCCCGCGCGGGGTCCTGGCGAGCAGGCCCTCGCGGACCAGGAACGGCTCGGCGACCTCCTCGACCGTCTCGGACTCCTCCCCCACGGCGACCGCGAGTGTCGACAAACCGACCGGACCGCCGCCGAACAGCCGCAGCAGCGCGCCCAGCACCGCGCGGTCCAGCCGGTCCAGACCGCGGGCGTCCACCTCGTAGACGTCCAGCGCCTGGGCGGCGATCTCCACGGTGACCACCCCGTCGTGCCTGACCTGGGCGTAGTCCCTGACCCGGCGCAGCAGCCGGTTGGCGATGCGCGGCGTGCCGCGCGAGCGCCCGGCGATCTCGGCCGCGCCGGCCGGGTCTATCTCCACGTCCAGCAGCGCGGCCGAGCGGTGCACCACCCGCTGGAGCTCGGCCGGGGCGTAGAACTCCATGTGCCCGGTGAAGCCGAAGCGGTCGCGCAGCGGGGGCGGCAGCAGGCCGGCCCTGGTGGTGGCACCGACCAGGGTGAAGGGCGGCAGCTCCAGCGGGATGGCGGTGGCGCCCGGCCCCTTGCCGACGATCACGTCGACCCGGAAGTCCTCCATCGCCATGTAGAGCATCTCCTCGGCCGGCCGGGACATCCGGTGGATCTCGTCGAGGAAGAGCACCTCACCCTCGGTGAGCGAGGAGAGGATCGCCGCGAGGTCCCCCGCGTGCTGGATGGCCGGACCCGAGGTGATCCGGATCGGCGCGCCCAGCTCGGCGGCGATGATCATGGAGAGGGTGGTCTTGCCGAGTCCGGGCGGCCCGCTCAGCAGCACGTGGTCGGGCGCGCTGCCGCGCTTGCGGGCGGCCTGGAGCACCAGCGACAGCTGCTCGCGCACCCGCTCCTGGCCGATGAACTCGTCCAGCAGCTTGGGACGCAGCGCCGCCTCCACCGCCTGGTCCTCACCGTCGGCGGCAGCCGTGACCAGCCGGTCCGCGGGTTCCGGGTCGTACATCGTCGCGGGCTCCAGAGTCTCCGGTGTCGACAAAGGGACAGATCGTCAGATGGTCAGCGGGCGCGATTGAGGCCGCGCAGGGCGAGCCGGAGCAGGGCGCCGACGTCCGGCGTCGCCTGGGCCTCGGCCTCCGGGGTGACGGTGGCGACCGCCTCGTCCGCCTCGCGCGGGGCGTAGCCGAGACCGGTCAGCGCGGAGTGCAGCTGCTCGCTCCACGGTGCCGGGCCGGCGGCGATCGGCTTCTGCGCCGGGACGGCGCCGTGCGGGGCGCCGAGCTTGTCCTTGTACTCCAGCAGCAGCTTGGCCGCCTTCGCCTTGCCGATGCCCGGCACGGCGACCAGCGCCTTCTCGTCGCCGCCCGCGATCGCCGCGCGCAGCGCGTCGGGGCTGTGCACGCCGAGGATCGCCTGCGCCAGCTTGGGGCCGACGCCGGGCGCGGCCTGGAGGATCTCGAACACGGCCCGCTCGTCGTCGTCCGCGAAGCCGAACAGGGTCAGCGAGTCCTCCCTGACCACCAGCGAGGTGGCCAGCCGGGCGGGCTCGCCCAGCCGCAGCCCGGCCAGGGTGTTCGGGGTGCACTGCACGGCCATGCCGACCCCGCCGACCTCGACCACCGCGAGCCCGGAGGAGATGGCCGCCACGGGCCCCTGCACGAAGGCGATCATCGGACGGTGCCTCTCACGGAAGTGGTACGGGGGCTGGTGCGGGACGTGGTGCGGGCGGCCTGCACCGCGGCCTCCAGCCGGTTGGTGGCCCCGCCGCGCCAGATGTGGCAGATGGCCAGCGCCAGCGCGTCGGCGGCGTCGGCGGGCTTGGGCGGTGCGTCCAGCCGCAGCAGGCGCTGCACCATGGCGGTGACCTGCGCCTTGTCGGCCCGGCCCGAGCCGGTGACGGCGGCCTTGACCTCACTGGGGGTGTGCAGGGTGACGGGGATGCCGCGCCGGGTGGCGCAGAGCATCGCGACCGCGCTGGCCTGCGCGGTGCCCATCACGGTGCGCACGTTGTGCTGGGCGAAGACCCGCTCGACGGCGACCAGGTCGGGCCGGTGCTCGTCCAGCCAGGCCTCGATGCCCTGCTCGACCAGCAGCAACCGCTGCCCGATCTCGGCGTCGGCGGGGGTGCGCACCACGCCGACCCCGGCCATCCGCAGCGGCCGGCCCGGCGCGCCCTCGACCACGCCGACCCCGCATCTGGTCAGCCCCGGGTCCACGCCCAGTACCCGTACCACTCGTCCCGTCTCCCTGCTGCTCGCCACGAAGGACCTCCGCAGGCTACCGCCCGGGTCCGACAACCCCACCGACGACACCGGCCCGGTGGTCCAGGGACCACCGGGCCGGGCAGTGAGAACGGTCACTCGCCGTCGATCGACCGAAGGCGTGTCACTCGGCGTCGAGCTGCGCGCCGACCTCGTCGGAGATGTCGAAGTTGGCGAAGACGTTCTGCACGTCGTCGCTGTCCTCCAGCGCGTCGATCAGCTTGAGGATCTTGCGGGCGCCGTCGACGTCCAGCTCGACCTGCATGCTGGGGAGGAAGTTCGCCTCGGCCGAGTCGTAGTCGACGCCGGCGTCGACCAGCGCGGTGCGCACGGCGACCATCTTCGAGGCCTCGGAGACGATCTCGAACGAGTCGCCGAGGTCGTTGATCTCGTCCGGCTCCTGGTCCAGGACGACCTCGAAGAGCTTGTCCTCGTCCACGCCGTCGGACTTGGGGACGACGACGACACCCTTGCGGTTGAACAGGTACGACACCGAGCCCGGGTCGGCCATCGAGCCGCCGTTGCGGGTCATCGCGACGCGCACGTCGGAGGCGGCGCGGTTGCGGTTGTCGGTGAGGCACTCGATCAGGACCGCGACGCCGTTCGGGCCGTAGCCCTCGTACATGATGGTCTGGTAGTCGGCGCCGCCGGCCTCCAGGCCGCCACCGCGCTTGACGGCGCGGTTGATGTTGTCGATCGGGACCGAGCTCTTCTTCGCCTTCTGGATGGCGTCGTAGAGGGTCGGGTTTCCCTGCGGGTCGGGACCGCCGGTGCGCGCAGCCACCTCGATGTTCTTGATCATCTTGGCGAAGAGCTTGCCGCGCTTGGCGTCGATCACGGCCTTCTTGTGCTTGGTGGTAGCCCACTTAGAGTGGCCGGACATCGCCAGCTCCTTTACGTCGCCAAAGGGAAATGAACAGATGAGATCTTACCGGTGTCGTCACCGGTGAGACGCACACAGTCAGCGCGCGGCCGACACGGTCAGTGCGCGGCCCCGGCGAGGTGCTCCTCGACCATCCGCACGAAGTACGCGTGCACCCGGTGGTCGCCGGTCAGCTCCGGGTGGAACGAGGTGGCCAGCAGGTTGCCCTGGCGCACCGCGACGATCCGGCTCTCCGGGCCGTCCGCGGCGGGCAGCTCGGCCAGCACCTTGACGCCCGCGCCGACCGCCTCGACCCAGGGGGCGCGGATGAAGACGCCGTGCACCGGCTCCTCGTCCAGGCCCGCGAACTCGACCCCGGACTCGAAGGACTCGTTCTGGCGGCCGAAGGCGTTGCGGCGCACCGTCATGTCGATGCCGCCGACGGTCTCCTGGTCGTCGCGGCCGTCCAGGATCTTGTCCGCCAGCATGATCATGCCCGCGCAGGTGCCGTAGACCGGCATCCCGGCCGCGACCCGCTCGCGCACCGGGTCCATCACGCCGAACAGCAGCGCCAGCTTGGACATCGTGGTGGACTCCCCGCCGGGGATCACCAGCGCGTCGACCTCGGCCAGCTCCTCGGCGCGGCGCACCGGACGGGCGAGCGCGTCGGCCTCGGCCAGCGCCACCAGGTGCTCTCGGACGTCGCCCTGGAGGGCGAGGACGCCGATGACAGGAGTGCTCACGGTCTTCAACCTCAATCGATCGTTACGACGGACTACGTGGCGCGGCCCGCCGCGCGCCGAAGCGCTGCGGCGGGCCGGCTCAGGGTGGTGACTACCAGCCGCGGTTGGCGTAGCGCTCGGTCTCCGGCAGGGTGTCGCAGTTGATGCCGACCATGGCCTCGCCCAGGTTGCGGGAGGCGTCCGCGATGATCTTCGGGTCGTCGAAGAAGGTGGTGGCCTTCACGATGGCGGCGGCGCGCTTGGCCGGGTCGCCCGACTTGAAGATGCCGGAGCCGACGAAGACGCCCTCGGCACCCAGCTGGCGCATCAGCGCGGCGTCGGCCGGGGTGGCCACGCCACCGGCGGAGAACAGCACCACCGGCAGCTTGCCGAGCTCGGCGACCTCCTTGACGAGCTCGTACGGGGCGCGCAGCTCCTTGGCCGCGGCGAACAGCTCGTTGTTGTCCAGGACGCGCAGCTTGCCGATCTCGTTCTTGATCTGGCGCAGGTGGCGGACCGCCTCGACGACGTTGCCGGTGCCGGCCTCGCCCTTCGAGCGGATCATGGCCGCGCCCTCGGCGATGCGGCGCAGGGCCTCGCCCAGGTTGGTGGCGCCACAGACGAAGGGGGTGGTGAACGCCCACTTGTCCGAGTGGTTGACCTCGTCGGCCGGGGTCAGCACCTCGGACTCGTCGATGTAGTCGACACCCAGCGACTGGAGCACCTGGGCCTCGACGAAGTGACCGATGCGGGACTTGGCCATCACCGGGATGGAGACCGCCGCGATGATCTCCTCGATCATGTTCGGGTCGGACATGCGGGCCACGCCGCCGTCCTTGCGGATGTCCGCCGGAACCCGCTCCAGGGCCATGACGGCCACCGCTCCGGCATCCTCGGCGATCTTGGCCTGCTCGGCGTTGACCACGTCCATGATCACACCGCCCTTGAGCTGCTCGGCCATGCCCCGCTTGACCCGGGCGGTGCCGATCTGCGGCTGGTCTGCGGTGGTGGGGGTGGTGGACACGTGAGACCTCACTCGAAATGAACCAGTGCTATCGCCCTATGGTAGGCAGACCGGATCGCGCCTCCATGCGCCACCAAGTCCAGCCAGGACGACGGGACACGACAAACGGGCCGTATCCGGGGGACACCCTAAGCAGGCGATCCCTCGGGCGTAAGAGCGGGCGGCGGAGCATCGTCCATCTCGAACGCCAACGGGAACGGTGCCTTCCCCGCCAGCCGGAAGTAGCGCACCAGCCGGTGCTCCCGCACGGCCCGCGCCGCCCGGACCGCGTCGTTGTGGAACCGGCGGGCCATCGGCACCCGCCGCGCCGCGGCCGTCAGATCACGAACCGTGTCCTCGCCGCCCGGCTCGGCCACCAGCGCCGCCACCTGCTCCGGCTCCTCGAACACCGCCCGCAGCGCCAGACTCAGCTGGCTCTCCGCCACCTCGCGCTGTTCGTCCTCGGCCTGCCGGGCCGCGTGCGCCGCGTCCAGCAGCAGCAGCGAGGCCGCCGGATCCAGCAGCGAGGACGTCGCCAGCTCCATCGCCACCGAGGCCCGGCGGACCAGCTGCGCGTCCAGCGCCGCCCGCGCGGCGTCGATCCGGGCGTGCAGCCGGTCCAGGCGCCCTGCCGTCCAACTCAGGTACATGCCGAACAGCACCACGGCCACGCCGGCCCAGATCCAGGTAGTCACGAGCCGCTACGTTACCGGGTGTCACCGGTTCAGCCCCGGGCGGTCGCGTTCCGGTAGCTCTCCCGGTCGATGTCCGCGATGTTCACCGCCGTGAACAGCCGGGTCCCCGGCGCCGGCCGGACGTACTCGGCCAGCAGCGCCAGCACGCCCTCGCTCAGAGCCGCCTTCGCCTCCGGCGTACGGCCCGGGAAGACCTGGAACTCGACGTACACCTGGGCGTCGTCGGCGATCCCGCTGGTGCCGACCAGCAGCATCTCGCTCTGCCGGAACACCGTCCGGCAGGAGTCCGGCTTCGCGCCGATGGTCGTCTCCGCCAGCCGGTTGATCGCCAGGCCCAGGCCCCGGCGGTCGAAGGTGCCGGCCAGCCGGGCCGAGTAGTCGACGGAAATCTGCGGCATCGGAGGCCCCCATGCGGTGAAGCGGTACGGTCGCCCGACCCTAACCCCGCCGGCCCCCGGAAGCCGCCGCCGGGGGGATCAGTCCCTGGCCAGGCCGAACCGGCCGCGCCACCCGTTGCGGACGTCCTCCTCGACCACCGCCGCCTCGCCGGCCGTCACCGTCTCGTACACCGAGAGGATGTCCGCGCCGACCGTCGACCAGTCGAACCGCCGCACGTGCCGCGAGGCCGCCTCCCGCAGCTCCCCCAGCCGCACCGGGTCACCCAGCAGCCGCAGCGCCGTGCGGGCCAGCGCGTCCGCGTCCTCCACCGGGAACAGCTCGCCCGCCTCGCCGCCGTCCAGCACCTGCTTGAACGCGTCCAGGTCGCTCGCCAGCACCGGCGCACCCGCCGACATCGCCTCGACCAGGATGATCCCGAAGCTCTCGCCACCGGTGTTCGGCGCCACGTACAGGTCCACGCTGCGCAGCAGCCTGGCCTTCTCCCGGTCGCTCACCATGCCGAGGAACTCCACCTGGCGGCGCACCTCGGGCGACAGGCCGGAGACCGCCTCCTCCTCGTCGCCCTTGCCCGCCACCAGCAGCCGCACCCCGGGGCGCTCGGCCAGGATCCCCGGCAGCGCCGCCAGCAGCGTCGGCAGGCCCTTGCGCGGCTCGTTGATCCGGCCGATGAAGCCGATCGTGCCCGGCTCCCCCTTCGCCGCGTGGCCCATCCAGCGCTCGTCCGGCTCGGCCCCCGCGAAGAACCCGACGTCCACGCCGTTCGGGATCACCACCGCGTCCCCGCCCAGGTGCTCCACCAGGGTCCGCCGGGCGTACTCCGACACCGCGATCCTGGCCCGCATCTTCTCCAGGCCGGGCTGGAGGATCGGCGAGGCCGCGATCATCACCCGCGAGCGCGGGTTGGAGGTGTGGAAGGTCCCCACCATCGGCCCGGTGGCCGACCACGCGGCCAGCATCGACAGGCTCGGCGCGGCCGGCTCGTGCACGTGCAGGATGTCGAAGCGCCCGTCGTGCAGCCACCGCCGCACCCGCGCCGCCGACAGGATCCCGAAGCTCAGCCGCGCCACCGACCCGTTGTACGGCACCGCCACCGACCGCCCCGCCGGGACCACGTACGGCGGCAGCGCCTCGTCGTCCTCGGCCGGCGCCAGCACCGACACCTCGTGCCCCAGGCCGATCAGGTGCTCGGCCAGGTCCCGGATGTGGAACTGCACCCCACCGGGGACGTCCCAGTCGTACGGGCAGACGATGCCGATCTTCACGGGTTCCTCAAGCTCCTTCGGACAAGTCGTGCGGGCGGGCTCCGAACGGGCCCCGGGTCACCGGCATCGGCCCTAGGCCCCGGAGGCCCCGGCCGCGGGTTCGGGAGCCGCCTGCCCGTGCCCGGGGGCGGTCTCCGCGCGCTCCGCGGGCTCCGTCTTCACCGTCTCACGGACCGGCAGGTCGGCCAGCCAGAACTTCTGCAGCATGTGCCAGTCCTGCGGGTGCTCGCGGATGCCCTGCTCCCACACCTCCGCCATCGCCTGGGTCATCGCCCGGGTGCGCTCCTTGCGGTCGCCCTCCTCCGGCACCGGCACCTCGGGGTGGATCATCCCGCGCAGCACCGGACCGTCGTACCAGAGCGTCACCGGCATCAGCGCCGCCCCGGTCCGCTGGCACAGCGCCGCGGGACCGGCCGGCATCCGGGTCCGCTCGCCGAAGAACGACACCTCGATGCCCGCCTCCGACAGGTCCCGGTCCCCCACCAGGCAGACCATCCGGCCCTCGCGCAACCGCCGCGCCAGCGTGCCGATCACGTTCACCGACCCACCGGTCAGCGCCAGGACCTCCATGCCCTGGCCCTCCCGGAACTCCACGAACCGGTCGAACAGCCGCTCCGGCTTCAACCGCTCCGCGACCGTCGTGAACGGGTAGCCCTTCTGTGCCACCCAGGTGCCCGCGAGGTCCCAGTTGCCCATGTGCGGCAGCGCTATCAACGCGCCGCGGCCGGCGTCCAGCTGCGCCCGCACGTTCTCGAAGCCCTCCACCTGGACGTCCCTGGCCACCCGCTCCCGGCTCCACACCGGCAGCCGGAACGACTCCATCCAGTACCGCAGGTACGAGCGCATCCCGGCCCTGGACAGCTCCCGCATCCCGGCCTCGTCCAGCTCGGGACGGACCCGGCGCAGGTTCGCCTCCAGCTGGAGCACCCGCTTGCCGCGCTTGCGCCACGCGTAGTCCGCCAGCCGATCGAACAGCCCCCGGGCCGCCCGCTCCGGCAGGTGCTTCAGCAGCCCCCACCCCAGCGCGTACGCCCAGTACACCAGTCGGTCCGTCACCGCAGGACGCCCCCCATCAGCTCCCGGCCGCCGCTCGGTCGGCCTCGAACGCCTCCCGGCGCACGGTCAGCATCCGCTGGAACACCGTCACCAGGCTGCCCGCCGCCACCAGCCACAGCGCGACCGGCAGCAGCCACTCCACGTACGGCATACCGAACTTGTGCAGACCCGAGACCCCGGCCGCCACCAGGCCGGCCACCAGCCGCTCGGCCCGCTCCACCAGCCCCGACACGTCACACGGCAGCCCCTGGCTCTCCGCCCGCGCCTTGGTGTACGAGACCACCAGGCCGCTCGCCAGGCAGAAGATCGCCACCGCGCACAGCAGGTCGTTGTCGCCCTTCCCGGCGTACCACATCGCCAGGCCGCCGAAGATCGCGGCGTCCGCGACCCGGTCCAGGGTGGAGTCGAGGAACGCCCCCCACTTGGAGCTGCGGCCCAGCTGGCGGGCCATGTTGCCGTCCACCAGGTCCGAGAAGATGAACAGCGTGATCGTGATGGTGCCCCAGAAGAACTCCCCACGCGGGAAGAACACCAGCGCACCGGCCACCGAACCGGCGGTACCGATCAGCGTCACCGCGTCCGGACTCACGCCCAGACGGATCAGGAACGCGGCGAACGGGGTCAGAACACGTGTGAAGAAGGCACGCGCGTATTTGTTGAGCATGGCCTTCCCAGCCGCTCCGAATCTCCCGGGTACCCGACTGGCGCAGCACACACGACAGACGACCGGACGGATCAGCCCGCCCGGCGCTCCCATCGTAGCCACGCCTGGGACACGCTCCGGCGCACGCACCGCCGGACGGCACCCCGCCACGACACGCACACGTACGGTCACCGGCCGGCCGTACGACACGCGCCCCGCCCGGACCCGACCCTAGACTGCCAAGGACAGCCTCGGCGCCACGGGAGGAGACCCCGATGCCCGACCGCAGCACGGCACGAGCCGGCCAGGCACCCGCCGTCACCGGCCCGAAGGACCTGCGCAACGTCGTCCTCATCGGTTCCAGCGGTGTGGGGAAGACCACCCTCGCCGAATCCCTCGCCCACGCCGCCGGCGCCACCGGCCGGGCCGGCCGCGTCACCGACGGCACCACCGTCTCCGACCACGAGGACATCGAGCACCAGCAGCAGCGCTCCGTCCAGCTCGCGCTCCTCCCCCTCGAATGGAAGGGCGTCAAGATCAACCTGATCGACCCGCCCGGCCACCCCGACTTCGCCGCCGACCTGCGCGCCGCCCTGCACGCCGCCGACGCCGCCGTCTTCGTCGTCTCCGCCCCCGACCCGGTCACCGCCCCCACCCGCGCCCTGTGGCGCGAGTGCGCCGCCGAGGGCATCCCCCGCGCCATCGCCGTCGCCAAGCTCGACCTCGCCCGCACCGGCTTCGACGACATCCTCACCGCCTGCCACGACGCCTTCGAACTGGGCCCGGACACCCTCCGCCCGCTCTTCCTGCCCGTCCTCCACGACGGACACCCCGACGGCAGCGTCGACCTCCTCACCGGCGACACCTACGGCGACGCCGAACCCCTGCCGGACACCGCCCCCGCCCACGACAGCCTCGTCGAGGCCATCTCCGGCCAGGACGACACCCTCATGGAGCGCTACCTCTCCGGCGACCCCCTCGACACCGACTCCCTCGAAGCCGGGCTGCGCCGCGAAGTCCTCGCCTGCGCCCTCCACCCCGCCGTCCCCACCAGCGACAACGGCCTCGGCGCCACCGAACTCCTCGACCTGATCGCCCACACCTTCCCCGACCCCACCGAACGCACCCGCCCCGGCCCCGCGTGCGACCCCGACGCCCCGCTCGCCGCCCAGGTCGTCCGCGTCACCGGCGACGCCTACGTCGGCCGGATCAGCCTGCTGCGCCTGTACGCCGGCACCCTGCGCCCGGACAGCAGGATCCACCTCGCCGGCCCCGCCCACACCGCCGACCAGAACGGCGACGAACGGGTCACCGGCCTCACCAGCCCCTTCGGCAAGCTCCAGCGCCCCGTCCCGCACGCCGTCGCCGGCGACCTGGTCTGCGCCGCCAAACTCACCACCGCCCGGGCCGGCGACACCGTCCACGACCCCGGCCACCCCGTCGCCCTCGACGGCTGGCCCCTCCCCGAGCCCCTGCTCCCGATCGCCGTCGAAGCCCACAGCAAGGCCGACGACGACAAGCTCTCCCAGGCCCTCGCCCGGCTCACCGCCGAGGACCCGGCGCTACGCCTGGAACAGAACCCCGACACCCACCAGCTCGTCCTCTGGTGCACCGGCGAGGCCCACGCCGAGGTCGTCCTCGACCGCCTCCGCACCCGCCACGGTGTCCACGTCGACACCGTCGAGCCCCGGGTCGCCCTGCGCGAGACCTTCGGCACCGCCGCCGCCGGGCACGGCCGCCTCGTCAAGCAGTCCGGCGGCCACGGCCAGTACGCCATCTGCGACCTGGAGGTCGAACCGCTCCCGGCCGGCTCCGGCTTCGAGTTCCGGGAACACGTCGTCGGCGGCTCCGTCCCCAAGCACTTCATCCCCTCCGTCGAGAAGGGCGTCCGCGCCCAGCTCGCCAAGGGCGTCACCACCGGGTACCCGCTCGTCGACGTCCGGGTCACCCTCACCGACGGCAAGGCGCACTCCGTCGACTCCTCCGACGCGTCCTTCCAGAACGCCGCCGCACTCGCCCTGCGCGACGCCGCCGGGCACGCCGTCATCCGGCTGCTCGAACCCGTCGCCGCCGTCAGCGTCCTGCTGCCCGACGAGTACCTCGGCGCCGTCCTCGGCGACCTCTCGGCCCGCCGCGGCCGCGTCCTCGGCACCGAGACCGGCTCCGCCGGCCTCACCCTGCTGCGCGCCGAGGTCCCCGAACTCGAACTCGTCCGCTACCCGACCGACCTGCGCTCGCTCACCCACGGCACCGCCGAGTTCTCCCGCGCCTACCTGCGCCACGAACCCATGCCCGCCGCCCTGGCCGAGCGCTACACCGACTGAGTCGCTACTCCGGCCGGACGGCGGGCTTACGGGCCGGCAGCGCACAGGCCGCCGTGCCCCCCGGCAGCCGGTGCCGGTTGCGCGCCACCCAGCGGTAGGCCAGCCCCGCCAGCGGACGCACCGGCGCCGCCGTCAACACCGCGCCCAGGTACGCCCACGCCCCACCGGAGCGCATCAGCAACCGCGCGACCGCTTGCGCGCCCCCGTACACCCGCCCGGACGGCGTCACCCAGAGCACCTCGCGCTCCGCCCGCTCCGCCGAGACCTCGCCCCGGGCACCCGCGTGCCCGTCCAGCCCCGCGAGGTCCGCCCACTGGAACGCCACCGCCTCCCAGCCCCCGGACGCCAGCGTCTGCCGCAGGTACCGCTCCGCCCAGCGCACGCAGGACGAGCAGAACGCGCAGTCCCCGTCGAAGACCAGCACCGGATCCTTCACGACCGCTCCCCTTTCCGCACTTCCACCCTCCATCCTGCCCCACCGCCACCAAGCGCACCGCGACGGGTATCGACCCGTCCGAAGCTGGGCATCATGCCCCTCAGGCCTCCGGTGACGGTACTTCAGACGATCATCCGCGCGGGGGTGCCACGGCACGGTAACCTGCCGCTGACAAGGGGAGGAGGGGACGCCACCGTGACCACACTCGACATGACCCCGGGTGCGCAGATACCCAGGACCGACGCCGGTCCGCAGACCGCCATCACCCAGGGGCTCTCCTCGACCGCCTACCGCGACGGCGAGATCGGGGGCTTCGTCAACGCCGTCACCGACGCCAAGGAGAAGAAGGGCCGCTTCGCGCTCTTCCGCCCCAACCTCGGCGAGGCGTTCAGCAAGGCACTGATCTCCCGCGCGCTGGGCGGCGGCCGCAAGCCCCTCGTCCCTGCCTTCGGGGTCGACACCCGCCAGGTCGTCGAGCACTGCCTGGCCGCCGAGGAACTCCGCACCACCCGCGACCGCCAGCTCAGCGTCGTCTCCGTGGTCACCGGGCTGCTCTTCCTGCCCGGCACCCTGGTCTGGCTCGGCGCCTTCCAGCTGCGCGCCTGGCTCAAGCGGGACAGCCCGAAGTACGCGGACGTCTACGGCAGCATCGTGCTCCTCCTGACGGCCGCCCTCGCGATCCTCTTCGCGCTGCGCCCGCCGGCCTCGGGCGTCCTCGGGATCTACCTGCGGATCACCATGCTCGCCCCGATCATCGGCTGGTACCTCGCCCGCCGGATCGTCGAGCGCTTCGCCAGGGACCTGCGCACCCGCTGGCAGGCGCTGGTCGAGGGCAGCGTCGTGGCCGCCTCAGTCGCCAAGGCCGTCCCCCGCGACGACCTCGACAAGAAGGCCAACGACCTGCGCGACCAGCTCGGCCGCCTGGACGCCGAGCAGGAGACCAACATCCACCACTACGCCGGCCCCAAGGGCATCCTCGGTGCCGGCCGCCGCTGGGGCGAGTGGCGCCTCGCCGACACCCTCCACCCCGCCGAGGGCCACGTCGACTTCCGCGCCTTCCACCCCTGGGACCTGATCCGCCGGATCTCCGCCCACCTCAAGGGGCTCGGCGTCAGCCACGTCGCCAACAGCGGCATGCCCAACGTCGCCATCAAGCAGTGGGTGGTCTTCGACATCGGCGAGGGCGCCGACGAGATCAGCCGCCCCGGCAACGCCGACATGGACGGCGACCGGATGCGCGACTTCGCCGTGCAGAGCGTCGCCGACAAGCAGACCTTCTCCGGCGGCCCCCGGCACTACCTCGCCACCCAGTTCATCACCCACGACGGCAAGCTGGTCCTCACCTTCACCGTCACCGTGACGCTGCTCGCCAACGTCCTGAACATCACGGTGTCCGGCTACGCGCTCGGCCCGGTCAAGGGCGTCTTCTTCGACAAGCCCAAGGACAAGGAGAAGTCGGTCTCCAAGACCGTGAGGTTCTGGGAGGAGCGCACGGTCAAGCTCCGCCTGATCGACAACGACGAGGTCGTCCGCCAGGCCGTCCGCGCCCCCTTCTACCGGATGCCCGGCCTGCTCGGCTGGCTCGGCGGCGGGCTCGGCCTGCCCGAGCCCTTCGGGCTGCGGCACATCTGGGCCGGCCGGGCCTGGGAGAACCGCTCCATGGTCGACAACGCCCAGAACGCCGCCGTCCCGGTGCTCGCCGCGGTCCACGCCGCCACCCTGGAGTTCCTCCAGGAGCACGACCTGGACGCCGACCGCTTCTTCAAGAACCGCACCTCGATCATCAAGTCCGAGGCGCAGAGCCCCCGCCCGTACAACGTGGACGAGTTCAGCGCCGGCTGATGTCCCGAACAGCACGGGAGGGCCCCGCCGAGATCCTCGGCGGGGCCCTCCCGCGTACTCCCGGCGTGCTCCGGTTCAGCCCTGCGGCCAGGCCTCGGCCAGCATCTTCCGGGTGTCCGCCAGCAGCTGCGGCAGCACCTTGGTGTGGCCGACCACCGGCATGAAGTTGGTGTCCCCGCCCCAGCGCGGCACCACGTGCTGGTGCAGGTGCGCCGCGATCCCGGCCCCGGCCGCCGCGCCCTGGTTCATCCCGATGTTGAACCCGTGCGCCCCGGAGGCCGCCCGCAGCGCCGTCATGGCCTTCTTGGTGAAGTCCGCCAGCTCGGCCGTCTCGGCCCCGTCCAGGTCGGTGTAGTCGGCCACGTGCCGGTACGGGACCACCATCAGGTGCCCGCCGTTGTACGGGTACAGGTTCAGCACCGCGAACACGGCGCTCCCCCGGGCGATGACCAGCCCGTCCTCGTCGCTCAGCGACGGGATCGAGCAGAAGGGACAACCGTCGTCCGGAGCCGGACCGGTGGGCTTGTTCTCACCCTGGATGTAGGCCATCCGATGAGGGGTCCACAGGCGGCGGAAGCCGTCCGGCTCGCCGACGCCCCGCTGAAGTTCCGGCTCAGTCGTCATGCTGATCAGCATATTCGCCCGACGGTGCTTGCAAAGCCGCGCGGGGCAGACTCTTCGAGAGCCTGCCCCGCGCGATCCCCGCCGGGGCGGGGGCTACGTCACACCTGGATCCGGTTCTTCACCGCGTCCACGATCTCGGCGACGGCCTCGTCGACCGGCACGCCGTTCTTCTGCTCGCCGTTGCGGTAGCGGAACGACACCGCGCCCGCCTCGACGTCGTCGTTGCCCGCGATCAGCATGAACGGCACCTTGGTCTTCTGGGCGTTCCTGATCTTCTTCTGCATGCGGTCGTCCGAGGTGTCCACCTCGACCCGGATCCCGTGCTTCCTGAGCTTGGCCGCGACCTCCAGCAGGTACGGCACGTGCTCGTCGGTGATCGGGATGCCGGTCACGGTGACCGGGGCCAGCCACGGCGGCATGGCGCCCGCGTAGTGCTCCAGCAGCACCGCGAAGAACCGCTCGATGCTTCCGAAGAGCGCACGGTGGATCATGACCGGACGCTGGCGCGAGCCGTCCGCCGCCGTGTACTCCAGGTCGAAGCGCTCGGGCAGGTTGAAGTCCAGCTGGATCGTGCTCATCTGCCACGTCCGGCCGATGGCGTCGCGCGCCTGCACCGAGATCTTCGGGCCGTAGAAGGCCGCGCCGCCCGGGTCCGGCACCAGCGGGAGGCCCTGCTTCTCGGCCACGCTCGCCAGGACGGCGGTGGCCTCCTCCCAGGTCTCGTCGCTGCCGACGTACTTCACCGGGTCCTTGGTCGACAGCTCCAGGTAGAAGTCGGTCAGACCGTAGTCGCGGAGCAGGTTGAGCACGAAGGTCAGCGTGGAGTCGAGCTCCTCCGCCATCTGCTCGCGGGTGCAGTAGATGTGCGCGTCGTCCTGCGTGAAGCCGCGGGCCCGGGTCAGGCCGTGCACCACGCCGGACTTCTCGTAGCGGTACACCGTCCCGAACTCGAAGAGGCGCAGCGGCAGTTCACGGTACGAGCGGCCGCGCGCGTCGAAGATCAGGTTGTGCATCGGGCAGTTCATCGGCTTGAGGTAGTAGTCCACGCCCTCGTCGAGCTGCATGGGCGGGTACATACCGTCCGCGTACCAGTCGAGGTGGCCGCTCTTCTCGAAGAGCTTCCCCTTGGTGGCGTGCGGGGTGTAGACGAACTCGTAGCCCTCCTCCTCGTGCCGCTTGCGCGAGTAGTCCTCCATGGCCCGGCGGATGATGCCGCCCTTGGGGTGGAAGACGGCGAGGCCGGAGCCGATCTCCTCCGGGATGGAGAAGAGGTCGAGCTCGTTGCCGAGCTTGCGGTGGTCGCGCTTCTCGGCCTCGACGAGGAAGTCGAGGTGGGCCTTGAGCTCGTCCTTGGTCGGCCAGGCGGTGCCGTAGATGCGCTGCAGCATCGGGTTCTTCTCGCTGCCGCGCCAGTAGGCGGCCGCGTTGCGCATCAGCTTGAACGCCGGGATGTGCCGGGTGCTGGGCAGGTGCGGGCCGCGGCAGAGGTCGCCCCAGCACTGGTCGCCGGTCTTGGCGTCCAGGTTGTCGTAGATGGTGAGCTCGCCGGCGCCGACCTCGACGTCGGCACCCTCGCCGGCGGTCGCGGCGGAGCCCTTGAGGCCGATCAGCTCCAGCTTGTACGGCTCGGCGGCCAGTTCCTCGGCGGCGGCCTCGTCGGTGACCACCCGGCGGGAGAACTTCTGCCCGCGCTTGATGATCTCCTGCATCTTCTTCTCGATGGCCTTGAGGTCATCGGGGTGGAACGGCTTCTCGACGTCGAAGTCGTAGTAGAAGCCGTCCTTGACCGGCGGGCCGATGCCCAGCTTGGCCTCGGGGTAGAGCTGCTGCACGGCCTGGGCCATGACGTGCGCGGTGGAGTGGCGCAGGATGTCCAGGCCGTCCTTGCTGCCGATCCCGACCGGCTCGACCTCGTCGCCGTCCTGGACGGCGTACGCGAGGTCCTTGAGATGGCCACCGACGCGGGCGGCGATGATCGAGCGGTCGTCGGCGAAGAGCTCGGCGGCCGTGGTGCCCGTCGTCACCACGCGCTCTTCCCGATCGGGTTCGCGGCTGATGATTACCCGGACGTCCGTCACCGGTCTCTCCTGACGTGCTGGATTTCAGTGGACGCAACACTGCGCTGCGCGTGACGATGGTACCGAGAGCGCCGCCCCCGCCGTCCACCTACGCCCCTTCCCGCTCTCCCTCCGCCTTCTCCCCGAGCGACTTCAGCAGGCGCTCGCGGTCCCCTTCCTCCCAGGCGCAGAGCTCCAGTCCGTGCGGGCCGGTCAGCCGGCGGAAGCCGTCGTTCCGGTCCAGCCGGCCGCGGACCCGGACCGGCAGGCCCGCGAGGTGGGCCTCGGCGGCCAGCCGGTAGTCGGGGTCGGGCAGGCGGAGCCTGAGTTCGCGGACCTCGGCGCCGGCCAGCACCCGCAGCCGTACCGAGCCCTGGCCCGTCGGGTCGGCACGCTTGAGCCGGGTGACCACGCCGACCACGGTGACGGCGACGGCGGGCTCACTGCGTTCCAGCAGGCCGGCGGCCTCCGCCAGGGCGGGCAGGTCGCCGGGCGAGAAATCGAGGTCGATCCGGCGGTCCCCGAAGCCGCCGGGCGTCCCGGCGGCGGGCGACCAGGCGACGCCGAACCGGGCGCCGGTCGCGCCGCGCACCAGGTCCTCGACGGACCGGACGAGCTCCCTGCTGACCCCGGCCCGGACGGCGTTCCCGAGGGCCTCGGGCCCGCCGCTGACCCGCCGGTAGTCGACGGCGTCGCGCAGTGCCTCCAGGGCGCGGACCAGGGTGGTGACGGCGGCCCGGCCCTCCGGGGCGGGGGTGTACGCGGTGAGGGTGGCGCCCTGTTCGACGAGCAGGACGCGGTCCAGGAAGTCCCCGGCCAGGCCGTCCAGCCGGGCGCCGAAGTAGCCGGCCGTCGCCCGGGAGGCCTTGGCGCCGGCGGCGAGCATCCCGCGGGCCGCCCGGCGCAGCCGCTCGGCCTCGTCCCAGGGGGCGGCCCCGGCGGGGCCGGACGGCTCCCGCTGCCAGCGCAGCTCGTCGCCGGGGACGGCGAGGGCGAGCAGGATCGAGCGGGCGGAGGGGGTCCGGGAGCGGGAGAGCGCGGTGACGGCGTCGGCGAGGAGTTCGACGGCGTCGTCGAAGCCGTCCCCGGCCGGGACGAGCAGGCTGGTGCCGGGCTCGCCGTCGGGCGGGGTCCAGCGTCCGTACCTGGCGGCGGGTCCGCCGCGGCGGACCCAGCCGTGCCGGGCGAGCAGGGTGGCCAGCACCGTCGGGTCGACGGCGGCCGGGTCGGGCAGGGGCCTGGCCGGCTCGCCCGGTCCGTACGGCGGTGTCATGGGTCCGCTTCCTCCCTGCCGGGGCCGGGCCGTCACGGGCTGCCGCCCGCGCCGACCCTGGCCATGATGGCGCACAGCGCGCGGTCGTCGAAGACCTCGCCGGTGGGCACCCTGACGTTGGTGCGCCGCTGTCCGGTGACCGGGTGGCCGGCCAGGTTGATCCAGTAGCAGCAGTGCCGCAGCTCCAGGGCGTCCGGGCGGGCCCGCAGCCAGTCGTCGACCCGGCGCGGCAGCAGCATCACGACCAGGATCCGCGGCACGGCGACCCGGGGCCGGGCGAGCTTGCGCAGGTGGTCGTTGTCCAGGGTGAAGCTGAAGAACGGCCCGGCCGGGTCGGGCGCGACCTGCTGGGTGGCCTTGAGCTGGATCTTGACGGTGACCTCGTCGTCCACCTCGTGCGCCCGGGAGCCGTGGCTGACGTGCCAGTCGATGCCGTTGTCCGGGAACGGCTGGGAGAGCGAGCAGCCGGCCGCGGCGGCGACCGCGTGCAGGTAGCCGACCTGCAGGGTCTCCATGCAGGCGGTCACCGCGAGGTTCCCCCGCAGGACGGCCGCCGCCTCCTCGGGCTGCGGCTGGGTCAGTGCCATCGCCCGTGGCCTCCCCCGGTTCCGGGCCCGTCCCGGTCCGGGCGGGCCAGTCGATTCGAACGGGACGGTCATGGGCAGGATCCCCGGTCGGGCTTGGGCCAAACGGGTTGAAGGAGCGTCAGGACCGGGTATCAACCGGGCGCAACGCTCGTCTGAGGGGCAGTCATGCAGCAGCTCTGGTACACCGGCCCGCTCGCCTCCTTCGACACCGAGACCACCGGCGTGGACGTGGAGCACGACCGGATCGTCTCGGCCGCCCTGGTCGTCCAGCTCGCGCCGGGCGCGGCGGTGCGGACCACCACCTGGCTCGCCGATCCGGGCGTGCCGATCCCGGACGGCGCCCGCGCGGTGCACGGCATCACCGACGAGCAGGTGCGCGCCCACGGCAGCCCGGCCCGCACCGTGGTGGCGGAGGTCGTCCGCGCGCTGGCGGCCGAGGCGCTGGCCGGGCGTCCGGTGGTGGTGATGAACGCGCCCTACGACCTGACGCTGCTGGACCGGGAGTCGCGCCGTCACCACGGCCTGGCGCTGACCGACGGGCTGGCCACGGCCGGGCTGGTGGTGCTGGATCCGCGGGTGCTGGACAAGCACGTGGACCGCTACCGCAAGGGCCGCCGGACGCTGACCGACCTGTGCGCCCACTACGGCGTGGAGCTGGCCGGAGCGCACGACGCGGCGGCGGACGCGACGGCGGCACTGGAGCTGACCCGGCGGATGGGCACCCGCTACCCGGCCGCGATCGGCGGGCTGACGGCGGCGGAGCTGCACCTGCGGCAGGCGGTATGGCACGCGGCGCAGGCCCGTGGGCTGCAGCGCTGGTTCGACCGCTCGGGGACGCCGGAGCGGGTGGACCCGTCCTGGCCGCTGCGGCCGGCCCGGTGCGGCTGCGGGCGCCGGCTGGAGCCCGAGCACGGCTGCGAGGCGGCGGCGTAGCGGCCGGCCCGGCATTCGGTCCCGAACGCGCCGCAGGCCCTGACCGGTTTACTGGTCAGGGCCTGCGTGCTGTCCGGTGGGCGATACTGGGATCGAACCAGTGACCCCTTCGGTGTGAACGAAGTGCTCTCCCGCTGAGCTAATCGCCCGGGCAACGAGATGAACTCTAGCACCGTTCACGGGTGGTCGTACAACTCGTCCGTTCCGGGTACTTCCGGGCACCGCCGACGCCTCCGCAGAACTCGCGCTCCGCGCGGAAGGTGACTGCGCCTCAGCCGATTACCGGCGACCCTTCGGGCGGATTCCGGAAATACATGTGAGGCCCAGCCGATAATCGACTGGGCCTCACATATCACAATGCATTCCGGTGGGCGATACTGGGATCGAACCAGTGACCCCTTCGGTGTGAACGAAGTGCTCTCCCGCTGAGCTAATCGCCCGGGTGCAGGGAAAACATTACCGCATCCCTGGAGGTGCTCCGAACACCGTCGCCGCCCTCGGCCGGGCACCCGGGCAGGTCAGCTCCCGTCCGGCCGCCAGGGGACGGCCAGGCCGTAGCGGGCGAAGTACCAGCCGCCCGCCCCGGCGATCACGGCCAGGCCGATCGCGGTGAGGGTGAGGTTGCGGCGGCGCACCCGCGGGTCCATGGCCCGCTGGGCGGCCTCGGCGACCTTGCGGCGGGTCCGGCGCAGGGCCAGCTGGGCCCAGACGAACTCGGTGGCCCAGATCCCCATGCCGAGGAAGATCACCAGCCAGCCGGGGCCCGGCAGCGGCAGCATGACCAGTCCGAGCACGACCACGGCGAGCCCGGCCAGGAAGATCGCCACCTGCCAGACCCGGTGCAGCGTCCGCGAGCGGCGGACGAAGGCCGGGGCCCGCGAACCGACCGCCCTGCCGCCGTCGACGGCCGCGTCAACCTCCCCGGCCGCTTCACCCGTTCCCGTGTTCCCGCCCGCCTTGTCGTTTCGCACAGTCATGCCAGGAAACTAACCAAGAAGTACCCGGGTAATGCCCGGCCCGGCTGCCCCGAGGCGATTCCGCAATGCGCCGTAAGGGGTACGACTCGCGCCCGAATCGGGACAGAGGGGTTTACATCGGTCGTGGGGGTGGGATGGTCCGTTCGCCGACGTGCGATTCCCCGAGCGCACACTGAGCGAAAGGCCATGGCGCTTATGAACACCACGGTCAGCTGCGAGCTGCACCTGCGCCTCATCGTGTCCAGCGAGTCCTCACTGCCTGTCCCCGCAGGCCTGCGCTACGACACCGCCGACCCCTACGCCGTGCACGCCACGTTCCACACGGGCGCCGACGAGACCGTGGAGTGGGTGTTCGCCCGAGATCTCCTCGCGGAGGGGCTGCACCGACCCACCGGTACCGGCGACGTCCGGGTGTGGCCGTCGCGCAGCCACGGGCAAGGGGTGGTCTGCATCGCGCTGAGCTCTCCGGAAGGAGAAGCCCTGCTGGAGGCCCCGGCCCGGGCGCTTGAGTCGTTCCTCAAGCGGACGGACGCCGCGGTGCCCCCCGGCACCGAACACCGTCACTTCGACCTCGACCGGGAGCTGTCCCACATCCTCGCCGAAAGCTGACCCCGACCGGGAGGAGGTCACGCCCCGCCGTCGGCGGGGCCGTAACTCCTGCCGTCATCGCAGCCGTCCTACTCGGGGGCACGGCAGCGGACTCAGCCGCGCACCACGCGGCCTCGGGGCCGGCGGGCGGACCGCTCCCACCGGAACGGGTCCACAGCACCACGCACCACAGGCGCCCGGCGGCCCCACCCGCCTCGGGCCCCAGCCGGTTCGGAGGCCGGTGCGCCGGGGCGGTGCCCGGTTTGGGAGGCCTTGCCGGACTGCGCACACGTATTCGAAAGAAGGCACCGCCCTACCGGCACCGGGCCCGGTATGGTCTGGGGTGACCGTGGACGCGGGGCACCGGAGTCCCCCTGCGCGAGGAGCCCCCACCGTGCTGATCACCCATGACACCGAGTGCGCGCTGAGCATCCTCGTGGAACTGCTCAACACCGCGCCCGACGTCTGCGGCGCCGAGCGACTGCCGGACGTCGCCGCGCTCGACGCCTTCGTGGTCCGCCAGGAGATCAGTGAGATCGACTCGCTGACCGAGGACGACCTGCGCCGGGTGCACGACCTGCGCACCCGGCTGCGCGAGGTGTTCGGGACGGAGTCCACCGCGGAGGCCGCCGAGCTGGTCAACTCGATCGTCGCGGCCGCCGGGACGACGCCCCGGCTGACCGACCACGACGGCCACGACTGGCACATCCACTACTTCGCGCCGCACGCCGCACTCGACGACCACCTGGCGGCCGAGCTGGGCATGGCGCTGGCCCTGATCCTGATGGCGGGCGAGCGGGAGCGGCTGCGCCGGTGCGAGGCACCGGACTGCGCGCGGGTCTTCGTGGACCTCTCCCGGAACCGGTCGCGGCGCTACTGCGACAGCCGCACCTGCGGCAACCGGCTGCACGTCGCCGCCTACCGGGCGCGCCAGCGGTCGGCGGAGGCCGTCCCCTCCGCCTGATCCGCCGGCCTGACCAGCCAGGTCGATCCGCCGGACCGCCGGCTCAGATGCCGCGCTTGCGAAGGATCTCCTCGACATCGGCGAAGTCACCGAGGGCGTCCTCCCGCTTGCCCCCGGCCGGCTTCTTCGGGGCCTTGGGCGTCGGCGTCACCGCCGGGCGCTCGGGCGCCGCGGCCGCGGCTGCCGGGCGCTCCTGGGCGCCCTCCACCGGGGTGCCGCGACGACTCACCCAGCGGGTGGTGACCAGCAGGGCCGCCGAGACGCCCAGCAGCGCGATACCGGTCCACACCCGGGGGTCGAGGACCAGCTTGGTCGCCCAGTCCGCGAACTCCCGTGCGATCGTGCTCGCCAGCGGGAAGAGTCCGGTCAGGTAGATCCCGGCGGGCAGCAGGGCCACCGCGAACCAGCGGGTCGCCGACAGGAAGCGCCGCCGGTAGGCCCGCAGCCCCGCGAAGGCCACCCCGCCCGCCGTGAGGATGAAGCTGATCGCCGCGCTCAGCACGGGGCCGCTCCTTCGTGTCCGGTCGTTCTTGTCATCGGTCTCTTCCTCTCGGTCCGCCCTCGGGCGCACCTCCGGCCGGAGCGGGCGCCCACTAGTGGAACACTGGGGGAATGATCGATGGTTCCCTCCCCCGCCTCGAGTTCTGGTGCGACCTCCAGTGCCCGGACTGCCACGCCGCGCTGGACGACGTACGGGCGCTGCGCGCGCAGTACGGCGACGCGCTGTCCGTGGAGCTGCGGCACTTCCCGCTGGAGAAGCACAAGCACGCCTACGCCGCCGCGGAAGCGGCCGAAGAGGCGTTCGCGCAGGGGTTGGGCTGGCCGTTCGTGGAGGCGCTGCTGGCCCGCACCGAGGAGCTGGGAACGCGCGGACAGCAGGTGCTGCTGGACGTGGCCGGGGAGGTCGGGGCCGACGTCGACGAGGTGGACACCGCGCTGATCGACGGCCGGCACATGCTGATCGTCGACGCCGACCAGGCCGAGGGCAAGGCGATCGGCGTCACGGGCACGCCGACGTACGTGATCGGCGGCAGGCGCCTCGACGGTGGCCGGAGCCAGGACGGGCTGCGCGCGGAGATCGCGGCCGTCATCGAGGCGGCGAAGGCTTCCTGACGACACGTCGGGTCACAGCGGCTTGCCGTAGCGGCGCTCGGTGACCTCGTAGCCCAGCGAGGCGTAGAGCCGGGCGGCGACCTCGTTGCGGGCGAAGACGTTGAGGCCGAGGTTGCGGACCCCGGCGGCCAGGCACTCGCGTTCGGCGACCAGCATCAGCGTGCGTCCGTGTCCCCGGCCCCGGTGGGCCGGGGACACCTCGACACCGCACACCCAGGCGAGCGGTTCGCCGTCCGGCAGGTCGTACAGGCGCAGCTGCACCCAGATCGATCCGTACGGGCCTTCGCCGTCGGCGCCGTACAGCCTGCGCAGGACCACACCGGGAGTCTCGGCGCCCTGCGGGGCCGAGACCGGCCGGCCGCCGCCGGTCCTGGCGCGGGCCTGCTCCTCGGTGAGCCCGGACTCGACCAGCGAACGGTGGTAGCCCTCCGTGGAACGGGCGAGCCAGCCGTCGAAGTCCGCCGGGTCGAACGGGCGCACGCTCACCCCGGCGGGCAGGTCCGCGACGGCGGCCAGCCGCTTGGACATCAACAGGGCCCGCTCGGTGTAGCCGAGGGCGACGGCGAGCCCGCGGGCCGTCCCGGCCCGCTCGGGGACGCCGACGTCGACCCGGACGCAGCCCCAGCTGCGCAGCACCTCCTCGGCGGCCAGCCCGCCGAACGTGCCCCGGCCCCGGCCGCGCCCCTCGGTGATCTCCAACTCGGATATCTCGCCCCAGAGTTGGTCGGCCTGCGGTTCGGCGGTGGTGCGCAGCGCGCCCACCTGGCGGCCGTTCGAGAGGATCAGCCAGCGTCTGGTGCGGCCGCCGGCCGCGGTGGGTGTCTCCGGGCCCTCGGGGCGCAGCGTGGTGGTCATGTGGTGCTCCCTTCCCTGCTGCTCGGAGGGTTATCCACGTGGCCGGCGCGCTCTCTCCCGGCCGGGGCCCGCCCGGAGTGGGATCAGGGGTCGAGGTCGTCGCCGCCGCGCTCGGCGAAGACGGCCATGGCCTTGGCGGTGACGGGGCCGGTGCCGGGCAGTTCACGGTCGTCGACGCGGGTGACGGCCTGGACGTCGCGGGTGGTGGAGGTCAGGAAGACCTCCTCGGCGCTCCGGAGGACGTCGAGCGGGAGGTCGGCCTCCTCGGCGCCGCACCAGTCGACGACGAGCTGCCGGGTGATGCCGGCCAGGCAGCCGGAGGCGAGGGTGGGGGTGAGCAGGCGTCCGTCGACGACCACGAAGACGTTGGAACCGGTGCCCTCGCAGAGCAGGCCGGCGGTGTTGGCGAACAGGGCCTCGGAGGCGCCGGCCCGGTGGGCGGCGGCCAGGGCGACGACGTTCTCGGCGTACGAGGTGGTCTTGAGGCCCGCGACGGCGCTGTGCTCGTTGCGGCGCCAGGGGACGACGGCGACGGCGGTCTCGTCGGGGCGGCGGCCGATCGCGCTGAAGGCGACGACCAGGGTGGGGCCGGCGGTGCCGCGCTCGGAGCCGAGCGGGCCGTTGCCGCCGGTGTAGGTGACGCGCAGCCGGCCGAGCGGCGCGGGGTTGGCCGCGAGGACCCGGGCGCAGGCCTCGCGGACCAGGTCGTGGTCGGGGTCGGCCAGGCCGAGGCCGCGGGCGGAGCGGGTGAGCCGGTCGAGGTGGCGGGTGACCGCGAAGGCCCGGCCGTCGACCGTCTTCAGGGTCTCGAAGACGCCGTCGCCGGTGGTGAGGCCGTGGTCGAGGACGGAGACGGCCGCATCGGCCGAGTCGACGAGGGCGCCGTTGACCCAGCTCGTGCTGCTGGTGTGCATCGAGTACTGCTCCTAGGCGGTGGGGCTCAGGCCCCGGTCGGGTCGAAATCGCTGCCGGGTTCGCTGCCCGACGCTATCGCGACCAGGCGGGCCGCCTTCAGCTCGGTCTCGGCCCACTCCCGCTCGGGGTCGGAGCCCCAGGTGATGCCGGCGCCGGTGCCGAAGCGCAGGACCGGGGCGCCGGGGTCCTCCCGGTCGATCCAGAACGTGCGGATGCCGACGGCGAGTTCGGCCTCGCCGCGGTCGGCGTCGACCCAGCCGACGGCTCCGCAGTACGGGCCGCGCGGGGCGGTCTCCAGGGCTTCGATGATCCGCAGGGCGCTGGACTTGGGGGCGCCGGTGACGGAGCCGGGCGGGAAGGTGGCGGCGAGGAGTTCGGGCCAGCCGGCGCCTTTGCGCAGGGTGCCCTCGACGGTGGAGACCAGGTGGACCAGGCCGGGGTGCTTCTCGACGGCGCAGAGGTCGGGGACGGTGACGCTGCCGGTCCCGCAGACCCGCCCGAGGTCGTTGCGGACCAGGTCGACGATCATCACGTTCTCGGCGTGGTCCTTGTCGAGGAGGTCGTCCTCGGTGCGGCCGGTGCCCTTGATCGGCCCCGAGGAGACGGTGCGGCCGGTGCGACGACGCAGGTAGAGCTCGGGCGAGGCGGTGGCGATCTCGACGCCGTGCCCGGGCAGCCGGATGGTGCCGGCGTAGGGGGCGGGGTTGCCGCGGGCGAGCAGGCCGGTGAGGGCGTCGACGTCGCTGCGGTCCGGGTCGGGCAGCGGCGCGGACAGCACCCGGCAGAGGTTGGCCTGGTAGACCTCGCCGGCGGCTATGTGCTCGCGGATGCGGCGTACGCCCGCGGTGTAGGCGGCACGGTCGAGGGAGCTGTGCCAGCTGCCGGCGTCCGGCCCGCACCAGCCGGCGCCGGAGGGCGGGGCGGGGGCCGGGCGGACCTCGTCGAAGCGGGCGCAGGTGAGGCGGCCCTCGAAGTCGTAGGCGACGGCCCAGTGGCCGGCGGAGTCCAGGGCTGCCGGGTCCGAGGTGACGTCACGCAGTCCGGTGGCCAGGCGGCCGCCGAAGCGGGCGAGCGGGGTGCGGGGGTCGGGGTGGCCGGACACGGTTCTCCTGCTCGGTGGCGCTGGGGCGGTGCCTGAAGTGTAGGTCGGGGGGCGCGGGTCGGGGTCGGCTCACGCCCCCGCGCGCGAGCAGCTGTGTGCGTCGCGCGGGTGTGCGCCGGGTGACCTGCGGATGATCGTCCGGGAGCGCCGCAGGTGGTGGCGGGTGACCCGGGAGGGCTGACGGGACGGCACTCACCGGCCATCCCCTCGGCATGCTGCGGGAACGGATTTTTAGCTGGCCCGGGAATCCGCTAGAGTTCAACACGTCGCCAGGGAGCGCAGCCGCAGAAAAGCGGTGAAGGTCCCCGGGAGACAGGCGGACGTGGCTCAGTTGGTAGAGCATCACCTTGCCAAGGTGAGGGTCGCGAGTTCGAATCTCGTCGTCCGCTCGGTGGAGAACAGTGTAAGATCGTTCTTCATGTGTTGCCTGGTGGAGTGGCCGAGAGGCGAGGCAACGGCCTGCAAAGCCGTGTACACGGGTTCAAATCCCGTCTCCACCTCCAAGAGGTCCCCCCGGTTCGACCGGGAGGCCTCCCCGCGCGATTAGCTCAGCGGGAGAGCACTACCTTGACACGGTAGGGGTCACTGGTTCAATCCCAGTATCGCGCACGTCAGGCCCTTCGAGGCCTGCTGCGAGACCGCCAGATCAGGCGCGATTAGCTCAGCGGGAGAGCACTACCTTGACACGGTAGGGGTCACTGGTTCAATCCCAGTATCGCGCACAGTAACGGGCCCTCCGGGGTCTGCTGCAACACCGCCGCACCAGGCGCGATTAGCTCAGCGGGAGAGCACTACCTTGACACGGTAGGGGTCACTGGTTCAATCCCAGTATCGCGCACGTCAGGCCCTTCGAGGCCTGCTGCGAGACCGCCAGATCAGGCGCGATTAGCTCAGCGGGAGAGCACTACCTTGACACGGTAGGGGTCACTGGTTCAATCCCAGTATCGCGCACAGTGAGGACCGGGGTCATGATCCGTGAGGATCGCGGCCTCGGTCCTTTTTCGTTCTCCGGCAAGGGCCGGAAAAGGAGAAGAGCCGCGCACGGACGCCCTCACCGACGTCCGCACGCGGCATCTCCGCCTGCCGGGGTGCTCTGCGCACCGCTCTCGCCCGTCCGCGAGTCGTCGCGGCCGCGGCCTCCCCGGCGACACCGTTCCCCGTCCCCAGGGGCCCGGTGTCAGTCTTCGGCCGGCCCCTCGGGGCCGGTGTCCTTACTTCTTCCTGCTGCTCCTCCCGCTCAGCGGGTGATCAGTTCGGCGACGGCCTGGGCCTGGTTCGCCATCTGGTCCCACCCGCCGAAGAGCAGCATCAGGAGCACGGCGCACGGCAGGGCCATGGCCAGCGCCACGGCGGGGTGCCGCGTGGGCTGCTCGGTGGACCGGGACTGGACGAAGGCCTGCCGGCGGCGGTGGGGGTTTCCCGTGAGCTGCGGTGGCATGTCCTTGCTCCTGATCCGGTCGAGTTGGCGCGGTGAACGGCTTACCTCGGGGGACGAGCTCCCCGTCCACCGCTGAACACAACGCTATTGGTCAGGGGGCCTTCCGGGCGTCATGCCGTCGTACTGTTCCTCGGACGTACCGGAGGATGACGAGCGGTCCCGGGGCCTACTACCGCAGGGGGAGGGAAGGCTCATCCGACCCCCGAGGGAACCCTGAGGGGCAACCCCGAGAAACCCTCCGGCGACTCCGTGACCTGCGAGACCGTGCAAGATCGGACAATCGCATGGTGGCTTCAGGTGTTGCGTATCAGCACACCGCAGCAGGCAGTCCGTAAGCTGTGCCAGACAGGAACTGACGATGGCCCAACCGACGGGGCCTCACCCACAGGCTGACGGGGAACGGAACATGGCGATGATGCGGCTGAGGCGTGAGGACCCCCGCATCGTCGGGCCGTACCGCCTGCACCGGCGACTCGGCGCCGGCGGCATGGGCGTGGTGTACCTCGGGTCCGACCGCCGCGGGCAGCGCGTCGCCCTCAAGCTGATCCGCGCCGAACTCGCCGAGGACCTGGAGTTCCGCACCCGTTTCGCCCGCGAGATCGCCGCCGCCTCCCGGATCCGGGGCGGCTGCACCGCACGCGTGGTCGGCTCGGACATCGAGACCGAACGGCCCTGGCTGGCCACCGCGTACGTGCCGGGCCCCTCGCTCTACAAGCGGGTCGGCGACGAGGGGCCGATGAGCTGGCCCGAGGCGGCCAGGATCGGGGCCGCGCTGGCCGACGGGCTGGTCAAGGTGCACGAGGCGGGGGTGGTCCACCGGGACCTCAAGCCCTCCAACATCCTGCTCTCCCCCCGGGGTCCGCGGATCATCGACTTCGGCATCGCGTGGTCGCGCGGCGCCAGCACCCTCACCCACGTGGGCACCGCGGTCGGCTCCCCCGGCTTCCTCGCGCCCGAGCAGGTCCGCGGAGCCGCCGTCACTCCCGCCACCGACGTCTTCGCCTTCGGGGCCACGCTCGCGTACGCGCTCACCGGGGACACCCCGTTCGGGTCGGGGGCATCCTCCGAAGTGATGCTGTACCGGGTCGTCCACGAGGAGCCCGACCTGTCGGCGGTGCCGCCGCAGCTCGCGCCGCTGATCCGGGCCTGCCTGGCCAAGGAGCCCGCCGAGCGGCCGGGGGCGGCCGCACTGCACGAACGGCTCACCGAACTGGCGTCACGCGGCTCGGCGGTGGGAGCCGCCGGTGGCGGGGCCCGTGGGGCACGTCCCGGGCGGGGCGCCGCCGCGGCGGC